>JAYUFA010000261.1:0-14166 GCA_043738925.1 Actinomycetota bacterium | reverse complement strand
TCTCCCGGGTGATCTCCGACGCCCGGTAGCGGGCCTCGGCAATGATCTCCTCGGCACGTGCCCGAGCATCGGTGATCGTGTGCTCGGCGGTCCTTTGGGCCGCCTTCAAGATGAGCTTGAGCGACTCTTCCTCTGGGGTTGGGTCACTGGTGACGGCCATAATGGGCGCAACCGGCATGGGTGCCGGCATGACGACCGGAGCCGGCTCGGGCGCCGGGGCCACGGCGATCACCGGGGCGGGCGGTGCTATCGGCTCGACGACCGGAGGCGGAGGAGGCGGCAACTCGGCGACCATGGGCGTCGGCATAGGCGCCGAGGACGGCATCGCCGCGCTGGTAGCGGGCTGGCTGAAGGACAACCGGACCACCTCATTGGTGAGACGGTCGATCTCGAGGTTGAGTTCGTCGACCTGACGGGCGATGTCCATCAGATAGGCATCGACTTCGGCCGGGTCGTACCCGCGGCGCGCCTTCGCCGAGAACGTCTTGGCGATGATCTCACGAGCCGTGAGTCGACCTGCGGGGCTGTTCATCATGGGCTGAGCCTTCCTTCCCGGCACGGATATCGGGGGATCCGTGAACGGACGCCCTATCTTGGCCGACAGATCGCAACGATGCCAGACGGCATGGCTGATTGCTGCGCGGAATGTCGTGAAATGAGCTGTTAGGCCTAGTGTAGCGCCGAGAGCACCGTCCGTCACACCGCGGACCGACTCCGTCTCCGCATGCGTCTGTCGGCGCAGCCTCTATGGCAGGAACAGCATCGGATCCTTCGCGACACCGCCGACATGAACCTCGAAATGCAAATGGGGGCCGGTCGCCCACCCAGTGGATCCGACGAGACCGATCACCTCGCCCTTCTTCACGGTGTCGTTCGCGTTGACAAGGATCTTTGACAAGTGGGCATAGAGGCTGCTCACACCGTTGCCGTGGTCGAGAATGACGACGTTTCCGAAGCCCGTCATGGTGCCCGAGTACAGCGTCCGGCCTTCCTTGGCCGCCCAGACCGCTTCACCCTGCTTGGCGTCGATATCGACGCCGTTGTGTTGACGGACCTCCTTGAAGATCGGGTGCATGCGGGGTCCGAAGCCCGAGCCGAAGGGGCCCTTCGCCGGCGCGATGAACCCCTTCAGCGAAGCGGCCGTAGCCGAGGCGTCGCTGACCTTGAGCACCTCGAGCTGGCGCTTTTGGATGAGCTGGGTCAGCTCCGCCTCGTCCTTTTCCAATTGGTCTTCCTGCGAACGCCAGCTGGTCAAGCGATGCTGCAACTCCGCGCGTGCTTGCACCTGCGACGCCCGTCGCGACTGCAATTCGGCCAACTCGGCGCCGAGCGCCTGGCGGAGACGGTCCGTCTCGGTCAGCGACTCTTGCGCCGCGCCGACCGAGTGGTCACGGTCGGCCCGGGCGGCTTGGTAGGCGTTCACGCTGTCTTGTTGTGACCCGTGCAGGAAGTCGAGAGCGGCCTCTTTGCGTAGTGCCTCCGTGGCATCGTTGGCATTCAGAACGATCGCGTGAATGTCCGTCGTCTCGCCGACATAGCGCTCGATCAGCGTCTGCTGCACCTTGGCGCGTGCGGCGTCGAATGAGCGTCCGGCGGCGGCGAGATCGCTCTGGCGAGCAACGAGCTGCGCTTGTGCGTCGGCCAACCGTCGTCGACCGTCCTCGACCAGCGACTCCTGATTCGTCACTGCGGCGTCGAGGTCGGCGAGGGCTTTCGCCACAGCCGCATCCTCGGCGGTGAGCAAGTTGATCTGCCGGGCGGCTTGCAGCTGCGCGTTGCGAGCGTCCTCGCGCTTTTGGCGCGCGTCCTTGATCCCGTCGTCGGCTGCCGCGGGAACACCAATCGTCGCGCCAAGCACCGTGAGAACCGTCGCGAGTGCGAGCCACCGACGACGGCGCGGGCGGTGCAACAGCGGAGTAGGCAACACGGCGGTCTCCCCCACCGGGCGGCTTGGCCACCCGAGGCTCTGGACCGCGCACACGGCGCGATACGGCGGGCTCGCGCATGGCACGACGTGCCACACGGATGCACCCCACCCGAGGCCTGTTGTCAAGTTACCAGCTCGTTCGCGAACGGTGGGCCGATCTCGCTTCTCTAGCCGGACTTCGCACTGGGTGCGCGTCCGTGCGATACGCCAGGTGCGATGATGCGCGGAGATGGATCAGCGACGGGCGCTCGCCCGCTCCGAGGACGACACACCGGGAGCCGCGCGACCCAACCCGCGCCCGCGTCCCCGCGTCGAGTCCGACACGTCGGCCGTGCCTGGCGACCCCGCGGAGGACGAGGACGCACCCCGACGGACGCGGCGCGTTCGGCGCCGCGTCGTGCAGATACTTCTTGCTCTGGTCGTTCTGATCGGCATGCTGGCGGCTGTTGCGTTCGTCTACGCCTGGAAGACGTTCAACAAGATTGAGCGAGTGCCCGTCGCGTCGGTGCTCACGCCCGAAAGCGGTGGCGATACCAACTACTTGATCGTGGGGACCGACTCGCGCGAAGGCCTCGCCGGGGACGTCGCGAACAAGGATGTCGTGGTCGGTGGGGGTGTGAGCGGCGAGCGGTCCGACACCTTGGTGCTCATGCGCGTCGGCAAGGACGGCAATCGCATGCTGCCCATCCCCCGTGACCTTTGGTTGCCCATCGTCGGTACGACCGGCAGCCAGCGCATCAACACCGCCATTCAAGGAGGGCCTGCGCGGCTGATCCAGACCGTGCAACAGTCGCTGACGCTGCCCGTGCATCACTACGTACAGATTGACTTCGCGGGCTTTCTGGATCTCGTGGATGCCGTTGGCGGCGTCACGATCGAGTTCGATGCACCCGCGTTCGATGACAAGTCGGGCCTCAACATCACCACGCCCGGGCCGCACAAGCTCGACAAGGACATGGCGTTGGCCTACGTGCGATCACGGACCTACACGCGCGTGATCGAAGGCCGCAAGGTGGTCGACCCCACCGCCGATCTCGGCCGCATCCAACGTCAACAGACGTTTCTGCGCGCGGTGATGAAGGAAGTTGGATCGGCTCGCAATCCGCTCACCATCGCGAAGATCGCTGATGCCGTTGCGTCGAACATGAAGATCGACAGCGCGCTCGGCTTCGTCGACTCGATCGGACTCGCCCGCAAGCTCGCTGGGCTCAGCCCCGAGACGGTCGACCTGCCGGTCACCCCGACGCGCACCAAGGGCGGCGCCGACGTGTTGCTGATGAAGCAGCCGGGCGCCAAGGCCGCCCTCGACCGATTTCGTTAAACTTGCATTGAAACCTGGTCGAGTCCGAAGTGTTTCGACGGCAACCCAGAGGTTTGCGGGCGGCGAACGCTCTATGGTTCGTGCGCTGTATGCGCACGAACCCGCCGGACGGCCCGTCGTCTGGAAGCCACCCGGAGGCAACATGACCGACAAACCCCTGCCGCTCACCGGTCTTCGGGTGATCGACCTGGCGGACGAATGGGGCCCGTTGTGCGGACGCATGCTGGCCGACCTCGGCGCCACCGTCATTCGTGTCGAGTCGCCGAGTGGCGCGGCGACGCGCTCGTTCCCGCCGTTCGCGGCCGATGGCACCAGCCTGTGGTTCGCGTTCCGTAACGGCAACAAGCAAGGCGTCACCGCTGATCTCACGACCGACGATGGTCGCGCACGGCTGCATGCGTTGCTGGCCGACGCCGATGTGTGCATCGAGTCGTCGCACCCCGGCACGCTCGCCGCGCTTGATCTCGATCCCAAGATGCTGTGCGCCGCCTTCCCCCAGTTGGTGCTGTGCTCGATCACACCATTCGGCCAAACCGGTCCGTACAGCGGTTTCGCCGCCACCGACGATGTGGTCATTGCGCTGTCGGGCTGGCTCACCACCTCGGGCACACCGGACAAAGCGCCGTTGTTGCCGCCGGGCTCGCTGGCAACCGACGCGGCCGCAGTTCACGCCATCTTCGCCGTGCTCTCGGCGTTGTATCAACGGCGCTCGACGGGTCGGGGCCAATACATCGATCTGTCCGCGCTCGAAGCCGTCACGCAGCTGAACACCTGGGGCGTGCCGAACATGTCGGCCATGATCGCCGCCGGCATGGCCAAGCCGGTGGTGCGCTCGGGTGACTCGCCGATGTACCCGATGATCAAGTGCAAAGACGGTGCTTTGCGCATCGTGCTGCTGGCGCCGCGGCAGTGGAAAGCGATGTGGGAATGGATGGGTTCTCCGGAGGAGTTCGCCGACCCGATGTGGGAGCAATCGTTTGTTCGCATGCAGAACATGGACGTGCTGAACGCGGTGTTCGAAGACTTCTTCTCCGACAAAACGATGGAGGCCGCGGCCGCAGAGGCGCAGCGACGCGGTGTCGTTGCCACACCACGGCTCGAACCGAGCGGCGTGCTACGCAACGAGCACTTCGCTTCGCGCGGCAGCTTCGTCGATGCCGAGATTGCGCCGGGTGTGATGACCAAGGTGGCATCGGGGTTCTTCGAGTTCGACACGGAGCGCGTCGGGTTTCGCACGCGCTCACCGCAAATCGGCGAGCACGACTCGATCGTCGACACGTCGATTGGGGCCGTGCCCTGCACACCGGTTGGCCCTGCACCGGCGCCCAGCCGACCATTGGCCGGATTGCGCGTGCTCGACTTCGGTCACGGTGGTGTTGGTGTCGAAGGCGGCCGAATGCTCGTCGAGTACGGCGCCGATGTCATCAAGATCGAGACGCACACCTATCCCGACTTCATGCGCATCGTGCTGGGCGGCATGATGACCCCCTCGTTCGCGTCGTCGTCGCGTAGTAAACGCAGCTTTGCGGTCAATGTGAAAAAGCCTGATGGGCTGCGGATCCTGCACGAGCTCGTGAAACACGCAGACATGGTGATCGAGAACAACAGCACCGGCACGATGACCGACATGGGCGTCGGCTACGAGGTGCTGCACGAGCTCAATCCCGACATCGTGCTGGCGTCGAGTCAGCTTGTCGGTTCGCGTGGCACGTGCGCGAGTTGGATTGGCTACGGCCCGACGATCCAACCCTTTGGCGGCATGACCAACCTGTGGGCGTTCGACGATGGCGACGGTCCCCCCGGCAACCCGGCGATCCACCCCGACCACCTCGCCGGC
Source organism: Actinomycetota bacterium (assembly GCA_043738925.1). Classification (GTDB taxonomy): domain Bacteria; phylum Actinomycetota; class Acidimicrobiia; order Acidimicrobiales; family WLNW01; genus WLNW01. Next base: position 9,081 of record JAYUFA010000261.1, on the reverse strand, counting down.
CGGCTGTGCGCGATCGGCGCGCTCGCCGGGGTACTCGGGCGCGAGCTGCGCGGCGGCGGCAGCCACGTCGAGATCGCCCAGGTCGAGGGAGTCATCAACACCCTCGGGGACTTGTTGGCCCAAGAGGCACTCCAACCGGGCAGCGCGCGACCACAAGGCAACGACGACGATCGCGGTGCACCGTGGGGCGTCTTTCGTTGCGCGGCCAACGGCGATTTCGACGAGAACTACGCGGTCATATGCGTGCGCGACGATGCAGATTGGCGACACCTCTGCGCGGCGATGGGCCAGCCTGTGATCGCTGCGCAGTACGCCACCACGCCCGAACGCCTCGCGGCGCGCGACGCGGTCAACGCGATCGTGACGCGGTGGGCTCGCGGCCTTTCGCCGGGTGAGGTCATGACGGCGTGCCAGGCGGCCAACGTTCCCGCCGGCGCGATGCTGTCGTCGCTAGAGCAATTTGATGATCCTCAGTTGATCGCGCGCGGGTTCTTCGTACCGGTCGACCAGCAACTGAGCGGCCCGCTCGTGTTCGACGGTCCGGCCTTCACCGCCACCGGCATGCTCGGCGCCCTCATCGAACAGGCACCGATCCTCGGCCAGCACACCCGGGAGGTCTGTACGGAAGTGCTCCGGCTGTCTGGCGACGAGATCGACGCCCTGATCGCCTCGGGAGCTATCGAAGATCCCAGGAGTTAGCGCGGTGAGCGACGCGGTCGTGATCGGGGCAGGGCCGAACGGCTTGGCCGCCGCAATCACACTGGCCCGCGCCGGACGTTCGGTGATCGTCTATGAAGCCGCGGCCACGCCCGGTGGCGGCTGTCGATCGGCGGAGTTGACCGAACCTGGCTACATCCACGATGTCTGCGCGGCCGTACACGCGCTTGGCGTGAGTTCTCCGTTTTTTCGTTCGACGCCGTTGTCGTCATTCGGCCTTGAGTGGTGCCATCCCGAGATCGCGTTGGCGCATCCACTCGACAACGGCCGCGCTGTCGTAGCAACTCGCCCGCTCGCTACGACGGTCGAGATGCTCGGCGACGGCGGCACTCGCTATGAGCGCCTGCTTGCACCTCTCGTGAGAAACTTCGACGCACTCGCCGACAGCGTGATGGCACCCGTGCTGCGTGTACCTCGTCATCCGTATGTGCTCGGGCGCTTCGGCATTCCTGCGATGAGCTCTGCCCGCTGGATGGCGGCGCGTCTCGGACCCAACGCCGGCGCGTTGTTCGCCGGATGCGCCGCGCACGCGATCATGCCACTCGAGAGCCCGATGACATCAAGCTTCGGACTCATGCTTTTGGCATCAGCGCACGCCGTTGGTTGGCCCGTGGCGCGTGGCGGATCGCAGTCGGTGATCGACGCGATGGTGGCCTATCTACGCAGCCTGGGCGGTGAAGTGGAATGCAACCGACCGGTCCGCTCTCTCGCCGACATTCCGACAAGCGCCGTCGTACTGGCCGACACCTCTCCCGGCGCGCTGGCCCGCATCGCGGGTGATCGTGTGCCGAGCCGCTTTCGCGCCCGTGCGAGTCGCTTTCGTCACGGTCCGGGTGTGTTCAAAATCGACTACGCGCTTGACGGGCCGGTGCCGTGGACGAACGAGCTGTGTCGACGCGCCGGCACGGTGCACGTAGGCGGGACGACTGACGAAATTGCAGCATCCGAGCGCGCTATGTGGCGAGGCGAGCACTGCGATGAGCCGTTCGTGCTCGTGGCCCAGCCGAGTGTGGCTGACCCCACGCGGTCGCCAGCCGGTAAGCACACCTTGTGGGCGTACTGCCATGTTCCCGCCGCGTCGACGCTTGATCGCACCGCAGCCATCGAGGCGCAGATCGAGCGTTTCGCGCCCGGCTTTCGCGACCTCGTGCGCGCACGCCATGTCACCGACTCGTCCGCGCTTGCGGTTTACAACGCAAACAACGTGGGTGGCGACATCGCTGGTGGCGCGTACAGCACGCGTCAGCTCATCGCTCGCGGTACCGGATTGCGGCCGTACCGCACCGGTGAGCCGAGCGTGGTGCTCTGCAGCGCGTCAACGCCGCCCGGGGCAGGGGTGCACGGCATGTGTGGCGTGCACGCGGCGAGCCTTGTACTTCGCACCGTGCTGCGCTGACCCGGTCGGCCTTCAGTCAGCGACGCCGAGGCGTCGGGCCCGTTCCAGGTTTGCATGTGCGGTCTTCACATGAGCGACGTCGACCAGGCGACCATCGAGGCGAATCGCCGCGCTCCCCTGCGCTTCGGCGTCGGCCATCGCGCTGATGACGGCGCGCCAGTGCGCGATCTCGTCCGCGCTTGGCGTGAAGACCTCGTGGATGATTGGCAGGTGCTTCGGGTGAATGCACTGCAAGCCCTCGTAGCCGAGATTGCGCGACTGCTGCGCGAACGCTCGAAGTCCGTCCAGATCATCGACGTGGCCCCAGATCCCGGTGATCGGATTGAACACTCCCGCGTCGCGCGCGTCGATCAGCACCTTGGAGCGCAGGTACAAGGTCTCGGTGCCCTCCGGGGTCCAGCGATATCCGACCGAGCGCGCAAGATCGCCGCCGCGCGAGGTGCCTCCACCAAAGTACGCGACACGCGGACTCGCGCGAGCGATGTCGTATGCGGTTCGCACTGCTGCCGCGGTCTCGACCAGCGGATACAACGCGATCCGCCCGACGGAGTCGACGCGATCGAGCGCTGCACTGGCGCGTTCGACATCGACGGCACTGGCGACCTGCGGCAGGACGATGCCGGCGAGGCGATCGTGTACGCACGCCGAGAGGTCGGCACTGAAGTCGGACGAATCAATCTCGGACACGCGTACGAAGACCGCCGGCCGCGGTGACTCGGCCGCATCGAGCAGAGCCCGCACCATGTTGCGTGCCGTGGCCGCCTCGCCGCGCGGTATGGCGCTTTCCAGATCAAGGATAATGGCGTCGGCACCGACGGTGAGCGCCTTGTGCATGCGCTCCTCACGATTCGCGGGCACGAACAACATGCTTCTCACGGGTGGCCGGTCGATGCTCATGCACGCCTCCGTTTCACGGGCGAGAATCTACTCATGACCACAGCGCTGGACGGACTACGCATAGTCGAGATTGGAAGTGGGCCCGCCGCGGCGTTCACCGGGATGGTCTTGGCGGAGAACGGCGCCGAGGTGGTCAAGGTCGAGCGGCCGAGCGGTAGCCACGATCGCTCGCGACCGGGCCACGTCGTGTGGCACCGCTCGAAGAAGAGCGTCACGATCGACATTGACACCCCCGAAGGTGCCGACGCGCTCGACGCGCTGCTGACCACAAGCGACGCGGCGGTCATTGCACTGTCACGGTCGACACGCAGTCGCCTTTCACTCGATGGCGACGCGCTGCATAGCGCTCATCCTTCGCTTGTGGTTGCGACCATCGACGGCTTTGGCGATGTCGGGCCGCTCGCGGATCTTGCGGGCACAGACGGGTTTCTCGCCGCAGCGACAGGTCGCATGGCCACGACTGGCGGATACCGGGTAGGGCCGATCTTCACGCCCGTTCCGATCGCGAGCTTCGGCGCCGCCATGCTCACCGTCGAGGCGATGCTCGCGGCGTTGTTGGAAGTACGGCGCAGCGGGCACGGACAGCACGTGAGCACAAGCCTGCTGCATGCGTTGTCCGCCTACGACATGACGAGCGGTTTCGGCAACCGCACAACGATGGCACCTACACCTGGTCAGGTGTTCGGCGTGATGCGCGTGCCGTTCATGACAGCGCCTACAAGCGACGGTCGATTCATCCAGATGTGCAGTCGTCAAAAGCGTCACTTTCACGAGTGGCTCAGCGTGCTTGAACTCGACTGGCTGCTCGATGAGCCCGACCTTGCGCACATCCCTGATCTCTTCCCGACCGAGGAGCGGCTTGACGAGGTTGTGACGATGATCCGCGCGCGCATGCTCATACGTACCGCCGATGAGTGGATGGCGCTTTTCGCGACACGCGACGTCGGCGCCGATCCATTCCTGACCGCGTCGGAATACCTCGTGCACGAGCAGTGCGTGGCGAATGATCGGTCACAGATCGTCGACGACCGCGACTTCGGTCGTACACGCCAGGTCGGGCCGCTCGTTGCCATGAGCGAAACGCCAAGCGTGATCGGTGCATCCGCGCCGACGCTCGGCGAACACACCGACAAAGTGATCGCTGCTGCTCGGCATCGGTTGCGACCGCCCGAAGCGTCAGGTGCCGCGCCGAAGCGGCTCCCCCTCGACGGCGTCACGGTGCTCGAGTGTGGCTACTTCTACGCGACACCGTTCGCGTCGACATTGTTGGCCGAAGCCGGCGCGCGAGTGATCAAGGTCGAACCCAACGCCGGCGACCCAGGGCGCCGGAACTGGACCACGTCGTATGTGAAGGCGATGGTCGGCAAGGAGTCGATGACGCTCGACCTGAAGCAACCGGAAGGCCGAGCCGTGATGCACGAGCTCGTCGATCGGGCCGACGTGTTCCTGCACAACTTCCGTCCTGGCACGCCGGAGCGCTTGGGCATCGGCTACGACGAGCTCATCGCCCGCAACCCGCGATTGATCTATGTGTATGGCTCGTGCTTCGGCTCGCGTGGCCCATGGGCCAACAAGGCCGGGTTCCATTCGTCGCCCAACGCCATCTCCGGTGCCGGCTTCATTGAAGCCGGGGCCACGAATCCACCGATCAATCGCACCTATGCCGACCCGGCGTCGGCGCTAGCGACGGCCGCGGCGATCACCCTTGGCTTGCACGCACGCGAGCGCACCGGTCGCGGTCAATACATCGAGACGGTGATGCTCACGTCGATGGCCTATGCCGTGAGCGAATGGGGTGTCACCTACGCCGACAAGGTCGACCGCGTTGTCGACATCGGCCAGCATGGTTTCGACGATCACGAGCGACTCTATGAGACCACCGATGGTTGGGTGTATGTCGAGTGCCGCAACGCGCTGCAACGGTCCGCGTTCGACGATTGGGCCGGCACGATCACCGCGGCGCGCGAAGTGGCCTTGCGTTCCGGCTCGTGCGACGACGCGCTTCGTGCACTGTCGCAGCGCGGTATTTCGGCCGTGCGCGCCGACGGTATCGATCACGGCACGTTCATGCTGCACTCCGAGCAGTGCTTGGCGAACAGCGTCGCGGTAGAGGCCGCACAGCCCGGTCAGGAACCGATCCGGCGAGCCGGACCCGCGGTGCGATTCGGCGCTGCGCCGACGCCTCTCGTCGCGTCACCGGAGAACGGTGCACAGACGGCCGAACTGCTACGAGAGCTCGGTCACGACGATGCGTTCATCGAGCGCCTCGACCAGCAACGCATCACCACGCCAGTGAGCAACGGCCTGCCGGGCTGAGCCTTGCGAGTCCTCAGGGGTTCCAGTACCCTTCCGGGGTAAGCCCGAACAGTCGCACTGCGTTGTTGTGCACGATCGCGTCGACTTCGGCCTGGGTCAGCTTGGCCATGTGTTTTTCGGCCAGCTCTTTCGAACGTGGCCATGTCGAATCGCTGTGCGGGTAATCCACTTCGTAGGTCAGATTCTCGACCCCGATCGTGGCGAGGTTGTCGAACGCGACCTTGTCTTGGAACACGCAGAAGAACACATGGTCGCGCACATAGCTCGAGGGCGGATTCGGGACCTTTTCGGCGACACCGCCCCACGCTCGGTTTTCGTCCCACACGACATCGACACGATCGAGCATGAACGGCAGCCAGCCTGCTTGGCCTTCGCTGTACATGACTTGCAGATGCGGGAATCGGACGAACAGACCGGACATCAGGTAGTCGACGAAGGAGAAAATCGCCGTGGAGTTGACAAGCGCGCTGCCGACCGCGCCCGGTGCGTCTGGCGATGTCGAAGGCATCTTCGAGCCCGACCCGATATGCATGCACACCACCGTGGCGGTCTCACTGCACGCTGCAAAGAGCGGATCCCAATATCCCGAATGGATCGACGGCAACCCGAGATACGGCGGGATCTCACTGAACGCGACGGCTCGGACGCCGCGGGCTGCATTGCGACGCACCTCTGCGGCTGCGAGAGAGGCGTCCCACAAAGGGACGATGCACAATGGAATCATGCGTCCGCGCGCCTCACCACACCACTCGTCGACCATCCAGTCGTTGTAGGCGCTGATGCACGCTAGGCCGAGATCCTTGTCGGATCCCTCCGACAGGTGTTGGCCACAGAACCGGAGCCACGATGGAAAGCACAACGACGACGCCATGTGGTTGCGGTCCATATCAACGAGGCGCGGTGCGAGCTGCCAACCACCGGGGATCATCTCGTCATACGTGATCCCCCTCATCTGGAGTTGGTCGCGCGGAAAACTCACCGCGCTGTGCGTGCGCACCATCGGATAATGGAGGTCTTCGAAATACCACCATGAGGCCATGTCTCCGTCGTCGCCGGGCTCGCCCTCCTCCCACGCGAGTACGCCGCCGACATACGACAAGTCCTTGAGCGGCCGATCGACGACGCGGGGTCCGACCTCGCGGTACTTGCGCGCAAGACGATCGGTCCAGATATTCGGTGGTTCGATGACGTGATCGTCAACCGAGACTATGGTCGGAATTTCGGGCACCGCATGACCCCCCTCACAGACCGTGCCATGTTACGACGTGTTGCCCGGCTCAGCTGCGAGGTCGTTTGGCCTACACATGACGCCGCCCCTTCGCCTTGCACATGATGCCGCCATGCTCGAACATGCGGGCCATGTCCGCATCGCTCGGCGCCGCCGAGGAAATCCTGGCGAACCTGTGGCCAGGCACACAGGTCATCGTGCCGATCGCGAACGGCGAGCCCGTCGACCTGCTCGACCTGCTCGAGCATCACGGCCCGCATCTGGAGAACGTTCGCGTGCACCAGATGCATGCACTGCATGATCGGCCCACGTTGCACGGGGCTTTCGGTGATCGCTTGCGACACCGCAGCTATTTTCTTTCGCCGGTGACGCGCCCTGCTTTCTACGAGGGCACGATCGATCTCGTGCCCGCTCACTTCAGTGAGGTGCCCCGACTTCTCGAGCAGCTGGTTGGTCCGAAGTTGGTTCTCGCGGCGGTTGCCCCACGTGATCGTCACGGCTACCACTCGCTTGGAACCAACGCCGACTACGTCGCGTCGTTCATCGGGCGCGTACCGTTCGTGGTCGAACTCAACGAGCGTATGCCTCGCTCGTTCGGCGGGAACCAGATCCACGAGTCACAGATCGCGGCGACCATTCAGGTCGATCGGGCATTGGTCGAGGTCGCATCGAAGGAACCAGGGCCGATCGATCACGCGATCGCCGCGCATGTTGCCGACCGTGTGCAGAACGGCGCCACGTTGCAAGCCGGCATCGGCGCCATCCCAAACGCGGTACTCGCCTTCCTCGGCGACCATCGCGACCTCGGTGTGCACACTGAATTGCTGAGCGACGGCATCGTCGATTTGGTCGAGCGCGGCGTTGTCACGGGCGTCCACAAGGTCAGACGCCCACGCCGGATAGTGACCACGTTCTGCCTCGGCACGCAGCGCGTCTACGACTTCGTTCACGAGAACCCGATCGTCGAGATGTTGCGCGTCGATTGGGTGAACGATCCACGCGTCATCGGCAGCGAACCAAACTTCGTCTCGATCAACGCGACGACCGAAGTGGATCTGCTCGGCCAATGCGCATCCGAGACAATCGCGGGGCGCTACTGGTCAGGCAGCGGCGGCCAGGCCGATTTTGCGCGCGGCGCGATGTACTCCGAAGGTGGTCACGGGTTCATCGTGTGCCAAGCGACAGCCGACGGTGGCAAGGTCTCGCGCATCGTGGCGCGACTCTCGCCCGGCTCGGTGGTGACCACAGAGAAGAACACCGTCGACAAGGTGGTCACCGAGCACGGCATCGCGGAGCTGCGTGGATGCAGCATCCGCGAGCGCGCCACGCGGCTCATCGCCATTGCCGCGCCCGAATTCCGCGAGACGTTGGCTCGCGAAGCGCGCGAACTCGGCTACTCCTGACGGGTTCGAAACCGTCAGCCGTGAACGATGTCGCGGATCGCGGTGAGTTGCTCCGGGGTGCGACCCGAGACCATGAGCGTGGTGATCGGGCTGCGCTCCCACGCGACGAGCCGCTCCTTGATGCGGCTCGCGGGGCCGACGAGTGAAATCTCGTCCGCGAAGTCGTCGGGCACCGCAGCGATCGCCTCGTCGCGCTTGCCGGCGAAGAAGAGGTCTTGGATCTTGTAGGCCTCTTCCTCATAGCCCATTCGCGCCATCAACTTCGTGTGGTAGTTCTGCCCCTTGGCGCCCATGCCGCCGATGTAAAAGCCGAGCGACGCCTTCACCGGCCACAGGCCCGCAGCGACGTCGTCGGTGACCGTGAAGTTCACCATGGCGTTGATCGCGAAGTCGGCCTTGGCGCCTACGAGCTGATCGGCGTACACCTCGGGGCGATAGGGCGAGTAGTACAGCGGCAGCCAGCCGTCGGCGATCTCCGCGGTTTGTGCAACGTTCTTCGGGCCCTCGGCGCCGAGCACGATCGGGATCTCGTTGCGCAGCGGATGCGTCATGATCTTGAGCGGCTTACCCAGCCCACTGGAACCTTCGCCGCGATAGGGCAGCGGATAGAACTCGCCGTCGTTCGTGAGCGGTCCCTCACGGCGCAACGCCGCGCGAATCACCTCGACGTACTCACGCGTGCGTGCCAGCGGCTTGTTCGACGGGCGGCCGTACCAACCCTCGATCACCTGCGGGCCGGAGACGCCAAGGCCAAGGATCAGGCGTCCGTTGGACAAGTGATCGAGCGTCATCGCAGCCATGGCCGTAGCGGTGGGCGTGCGCGCCGAGAGTTGCACGACGCCGGTGCCGAGCTTGATGGTGGAGGTATGGGCCGCGATCCAGGTGAGGTAGGTGAACGCGCAGTTCCCCCAGGATTCGGCTGTCCAAACAGAGTCGTAACCCAGGCGCTCGGCCTCTTGGGCCAACGGCACCGCTTCCATGTTCGGTTGAGCCGACCAGTAGCCGAATACGAGTCCGAGCTTCATGCGGGGCTTTGCTCCTGTCTGCGGGTCGTCGCCAGGATAGAGGATGGGTCGCTGGCCAGGCTGGTTCGAGCGGCAGGCTCTGTCGGTGTGGCGTTCGAC
>JAYUFA010000260.1:0-2000 GCA_043738925.1 Actinomycetota bacterium | reverse complement strand
TCGGGCGCGGGGTGCAGCGGTAGGACGAACCCGGTGGGATCATCGAGCGGACCTTGCAGACGCTCGACGAGTCGGGTGCGCACGTCGCGATCGGTGAGCTCGTCTGCTTCGGCAACGGTGACGTCGGAGACCGGTGGCGTGCCGCTCGGTAGGCGCGCTTCGCGCCACGCGTGATCGACCGGATCCTCATACGCCCCGACGATGAGGTCGCGGCCCAGGCCGAAGCGCGCCGCAACCGCGATCGCGAAGCGCTCGGCGTCGGCGAGGGTCGCGGCGCCGGGCGTCGCCGGCAGGGCGAGCAGGTCGCGTCGTGCCCATAACGCTTCGCCGTCGGTGCGCCACACGATGCCGATCTGCCAACGCGGCAACGCTTCGCCCGGGTACCACTTCCCTTGCCCGTGTTGGATGAGCCCGTCGACCGCGAAACGGTCGTGCAGACGGGCCGCGAGTTCTTCGGCCAGTGCGCGTTTGGCCGCGCCGTCGGCCGCGGTTGTCCACTCGTCCGACTCCATGTCGTCGATCGACACGAACGTCGGCTCGCCGCCCATGGTGAGCCGTACATCGCCCGCTGTGAGCCGCGCGTCGACCGCGACGCCGAGGCGGTCGATGTTGGCCCATTGCTCGGGCGTGTACGGCAACGTGACGCGAGGGTCCTCGCGTATGCGGTGCACCGCGTTCGCGAACTCGAAGCGCACCTCGGCGGTGCCGATGGCTCCGGTGATCGGCGCCGCGCTCACCGGGTGCGGCGTGCACGCCAACGGAATGTGCCCTTCGCCGGCGAACAGGCCCGACGTCGGGTCGAGCCCGATCCACCCCGCGCCGGGGATGTACACCTCGGCCCACGCGTGCAGATCGGTGAAGTCGGCGGTGGGTCCGTGCGGGCCGTCAAGCGATGGCTGGTCGGCGGTGAGTTGCACGAGGTATCCCGAAACGAAACGCGCCGCAAGCCCGAGCCGTCGCAACGCGTCGACGAGCAGCCAGCCGGTGTCGCGGCACGAACCGATGCCGCGGGCCAGCGTGTCTTCCGGGGCTTGCACACCTGGTTCCATACGGATCGAATATGCAACGTCTTTGTACAGACGGCGATTCAATTCGACCAGGTAGTCGGCGATCGGCGTTTGCGCATTCAGGGCGCGTACGCCGGTCAACCACTTGTCGAGCAACGGGCCCGCTGGGCCGGCCACGCGGAGGTACGGTTCGAGATCGGCCGCGAGTTGGGGCTCGTAGTCGAACGGAAATGCCTTCGCGGAGTCCTCGACGAAGAAGTCGAACGGGTTGATCACGGTGAGATCGGCGACGAGATCGACGGTCACGTCGAGATGCGTCGCCGGTTCCGGGAACACGAGTCGGGCGAGGTAGTTGCCGAACGGGTCTTGTTGCCAGTTGACGAAGTGCTCGCTCGGCGTGACGCGCAGGCTGTACGCGAGGATCGGCGTGCGGCAGTGGGGCGCGGGCCGCAACCGCAGCACGTGTGGATGGATTCGCACCGCGCGATCGAACGTGTACGTGGTGCGATGCTCGATGCCGACATGTATGCCCATCGGCGGATCCTGGGGTCGTGGCGAACGATCGGGTTTGCCGCAGGGTACCCGTCGCCCGCAACGTGCACCGTCTCGCCGTTGCGTTCCGGGCTGCCTGCTCGAGTGTTCACGATCGCGAAACACAGCCGGCGGCCCTGGCGGCCGTCAGTAGCGGAGGGTCTTGTCGATCACGTAGCGCAAGGGTTCGCCGCGCACGAAGCGGCGCGCGTTGTCGACGATGACCTCGCCGCGCGCTGCGTCGGTGTCGTCGCCGAAGCCCGCGACGTGCGGCGTGAGGATCACGTTCGCCAGATGCCACAACGGGTGATCGCTCGGCAGCGGCTCGATCTCGCTCACGTCGAGCGCCGCGCCGGCGATGGTGCCATCGGCGATGGCCGCGGTGAGATCGTCGAGGCGCACTGTCTCGCCCCGGCCGACGTTGATCAGGTACGCGCTCGTGCGCATCAGGCGGAACCGCGC
>JAYUFA010000259.1:0-5314 GCA_043738925.1 Actinomycetota bacterium | reverse complement strand
TTACGGCGCTGGTGTGTGCGCCCGGTCCCGACGGCGGATTCTTTCTCACCAACTTTCCGGCGCGTGGGTGGATGAGTTACGAGCGTCTACGCGAGCGTCGTACCGATTTGGTCATGTGCAACGTGGTCGGAAACCACGATGGATCCACTGCGGTCGACTACACCGTGAACCCCGCGATGGGCTACCCGATGGTGACGGGGCCTGCCGATGACGAGCGCCCGGTCAACCACGTGTTGCCAGCGTGGGATCTTGTGTGTGGGCAAAGTGTTGCGGTGGCCATGCTCGCGGCCGACCGGCACCGCTCGCGCACGGGCGAGGGTCAACTGCTTACTGTTGCGTTGTCCGATGTCGCGCTCGCGGTGGTTTCGGCCATGGGTCATCTCGGCGAGGCGCAACTGTTGGAGCGTGCGCGTCCGCGCGTGGGCAACGATCTGTACGGCGCGTTCGGTCGTGATTTCGCGACGCGCGACGCGCGTCGCGTGATGCCTGTTGCCATCACCGACCGACAGTGGCAGGCATTGTGCGACGCCACCGAATCGACCGAGCAGATGCGACTGCTCGCGGCACAGTTGGCGCTCGACTTTGACGATGAAGGTGATCGCTTCTTGGCGCGTGACGAGATCGCCGCGATCATCGCGCCGTGGTGCGCGGCGCGGTCACTGGCCGAAGTGCGAGCAGCGTTCGATACCCACGGCGTTTGTTGGGGGCCGTACCAAAGCTTCACGCAACTCGTTGGTGAGGATCCGCGTTGCTCGATTGCGAACCCGATGTTCGCCGAGGTCGACCAACCGGGTGTCGGCACGTTGCTGGCTGCTGGATCGCCAATCGCTCCGTTCGAGCTCGGCCGTATGCCGGTGCGGCGAGCGCCGTTGCTGGGTGAGCACACGGACGAGATTCTCGCCGAGGTCTTGGGATTGTCGGGTGCCGAGATCGGCGCACTGCACGATGAGAAGGTGATCGCCGGCCCGTCCGCGTGACGGTGTTGCTGGGTCGGATGCGCCTATCGGCGCAGCCTCGATGTCCTACGGAGCGTAGAGAACGGGTCGCCAGTCGAGCACGGCGACGGGTTCATCGCCGTCGCGCTCGGCGTCGACCGCGACTCGGAACGCGAGCAGGCGACCGGGCCCGCACACACGTGTCTGCTCGAGAGTGGCGCTCACCGACAGCACATCGTCTTCGAACACGGGGCTGATGTGATCGCAGCTGTGCCATCCGATGATCGTGGCTGCGTTCGGGATCATGCGGTGCAACGACGCCTGCGCCAGGCCGATCGTGTGGCCGCCGTAGACGAGGCGGTTGCCACGTTGGCCGAGCCTTGCGTCTCGGTGCGCAGCGGCAAGGTTCTGCGTCAACCGCACGAGGGCGGTGGCCAGAGTGACCGTGTCGCGCAGCGGATCGACGTGCGACTCGCCGACCGGCCATGAGGTCGGCGGGCCGAGCGGTGTGAGGTCCCACAGGATGGGCGCGTGGTGCGCGAACGATGCGAGATCGGCCGATCCCGTTGGCCCGACGAGCGTGTCATCGGCGGTGAAAGCGGTGTCGGGGTGGCGGAACGGAAGGAGTGCGCAGCGTTCGAACTCGCTGATCAACTCGCCGCGTTCGTTCGTGGTGTGCATCCGAAGAAGCACCATGCCGCGACGAGGTCGATCGGCCTTGCGTGCTGTCTCTCGCATGCCACGGATCTCGACGGTTGTCGTGAGCGTCTCACCGATGCGTACCGCGCGACGTACGACGACGTCGCGATAAAAGAGGTTGGCGATCACGCGTCGTGTTGCCACCGTGCTTTGACCAATGGCGACCTGTAAAACCAGCGCCGGGTTCACGATGGCACCAGGCAAGCCACTGACCGCGATGGCCAACGGCGACGAAAGCGCGAGCGCATACGGATCGCCACAGATGCTTTGGTACAACGCTGCTTCGCCCGGCCCGATCGTGATGGCGGGCGAAGGTTCGAGCCGCTGACCCACGCGGAGGTCGTCGAAATACGGACCGTCGGTGCCCCACGCTTCGCTCATCTGTCGATGATGCCCGACGAGACGGCTCCACCGTCAGTCGAGCACGCCCAGCGCCTGCTTTTCCATCGTGTCGGCGAGTCCGCGCCCCGCCCACATCGCGGTGAGGTCGGGAAAGCGTCGTATCGATGTCCCTCCGTCAACGGTCAGCGCTTGCCCGGTGGTCCAAGTCGACTCGGGACCGAGGAAGTACCGGACGGCCGCGGCGATATCGGAAGCGGCGCCGACGCGGCGGATCAGCTGCTGCGCGATGTAGGCATCGACGACGTCCCGGTTGGTGACCATGCCCTGGGTCGTGTCGGTATCGGTAAGCCCGGGGCGCACGCAGTTGACGCGCACGTTGTGCTCGCCGAGCTCGTCGGCGGCGACTTTGCAGAACATCTCGAGACCCGCCTTCGCGGCGCAGTAGGCGGCAAGCATCGGCGCACTCTGGATGCCTTGCATCGAGGAGATGGCAACGAACGAGCCACCGCCCTGGCGCACCATCGCACTGCCTGCGTGGCGCAGCAACAGGAACGTGGCCGTGATGTTCATGCGCATCGTTTCTTCGATCTGGTCGACCGTGTAGCGCAAAACTGGCGCCATCCCCGCCGCGCCGCCGACGATGGCGCAGGCCATGTCGACGCGCCCGGTGGGCTCCGCGGTCATCTCGACGAGCGCCTTCATGTGGTCGTCATCGAGCGCGTCGCACGCGCGATGGCGTATGGATCCGCCGGCCGCGTTCGCGAGCGGCGTCAGGCGCGCGACATGGTCGGTCAGCTTGGCCTCGGTGCGCCCAGCGATGACCACGTGCGCGCCATCGCGCACGAGCAGCTCCGACGTGGCGCGACCAATGCCGCCCGCACCGCCGGTGACCACGGCGGTCATGCCTGCGAGCGGTGGCTCATGATTCTTCGGCTCATCGTTCTTCATGTGGCGCACCATAGGAGCTGCGCGATGGGCGCGAGCTGCCCGTTCGTCGCTGGCTGGCCGGCGGGTGCCGGGGATCTGACACCGAACCATCTCTCGTGCGTTGGAATGCTGCACCACTATCTCCATGAGAGATGACGCCTGTCTGAACAAAGAATCGGAGATTTCTCGCACTCGTGGCGCCTTTTCCCTAGTGTTTGCTGCAGTGCGACGTGTGGCAGGCCCTGGTGTGCGGTCCCTCGACTCTGAGGTGGCTGCGGGCTGTCCGCCGAGCATCGTCGTCCCTGAGCCCTGGCAAATCGTGCCGAGGAGTATGTGCGCATGACCGAGCGCGTCTCAGTCCTGATGTCCAACGATCCCGCGGATTGGATGCCTCTTGGCGCCTGCCGCGGCAAGAGCGAGCTTTTTTTCGCTCCGTTCGCCGAGCGGCCCGAGGCCCGGGTGCGCCGAGAGGCGCAGGCCCGCACGATTTGCCAGGCCTGCACTTCGGTCACGGCGTGTCGTTCCTATGCGCGCACCAACCGCGAGCTCGGTTTTTGGGGCGGCGAGTCCGAGGCCGAGCGAGCCACCGCCGGTTTCGCGCCGACCACACCGATTATCGGCCGCCGTCGTGTGGCCGAGACGGCCGCAGTGTTCCGGGCTTCAGCAGCCGTCGGCTGACCGATATGGGCACCTCGGCTCGCGCGGGAAAGGCTCCGCTATGGACATGATCTCGGGCCTACGCGAGGCCGCGAAACGCAAGGCCGAAGAGGAAGCAGCCAAACTGGCCGCCGAGACCAAGGCCGAAGCCGAGTCGCCTACCGATACTCCATCGAACGAGGATTCGTCGGGCTCTTGAGCCCGAGTTTCACAGTCCGAGGAATCCGCCGCCGTCCACGGTGATCGTCTGGCCCGTCACGTAGCGTGCCATGTCGCTCGCGAGGAACACGGCCACGGCGCCGATGTCCGCCTCCGGATCGCCGATGCGACCGAGGGGCGTGCGGGCATTGAGCCGCTCCTCCAGGTGGGGGTTGGCGACGTACGCCTTGGCCATCGCCGGTGTCATGGCGACCGGACCGATGCAGTTGACGCGAATGCCGAGCGGTCCCCATTCGCGCGCCAGCGATTTGGCCAGCGCGCGTTGGCCGGCCTTGACGGCGCCATACGTGGCTCGGTCGGCGCTGCCTTCGACGCCAGCCGGTGACGTCAACAAGATCAGGCTGCTGTTCTCGCGTTCGCGCAGGTGGGGAAGCGCGAGTTGCGCGCAGTTGAACGAGGCCCGCAGCGCGGTGTGCAGGAGCCCGCTCCAGATGTCGTCGTCGCTGTCTTGCACTTCGGCGACGGGGCCGACTGCGCTCACCGCGTTGTGTACGACGACATCGAGCGCGCCGAATTGGGCGACCGTTTCGTCGATCGTGCGTTCGATGTCGGAGCGCAATGCCACATCGCACTGGAGGCAGATCGCTCGATGACCGCGGTCGCGAATGGCTTGCGCTGCTGGTTCGCCGGTTTCGACGCGGCGTGCCGCGATGACCACGTTGGCGCCTGCGCCGGCAAGCGCACGCGCAATGCCTTCACCCACGCCTTGACCGGCGCCGGTGACGATCACCGTGCGTCCCAGCAAAAGAGCGGGTGTCGAGAGGAAGTCGGTGTCGCTCACAAGGCCATCCAGCTGCCGCCATCGAGCACCAGCGTGGTACCGGTGACGAAATGGGCATCGCTCGAATCGAGGAGCGCGACGACCGGGGCGATGTCGGCCTCGAAGTCGGCGATGCGCCCCAGAGCCGGTGGCGCCAGGGACGTCTTGGCGGTATCGGCGTCAGCGCCGAGCGCATAAGCGATCGTGTTCACCGTGATGCCGTCCTTGCCCCAGGTCTTGGCGATGCCTTTGGCGAGCGCACGGATGGCCTCGGCAGCGGTGGCGAACGCCGCGTAGTCGGCGGCGCCGGAAAGGGCGATCGTGGGCACGAGGAACACCATGCGACCGCCGGTGGCCATCAGGTGAGGATGCACGGCTTGGGCGAGCCGATAGGCCGAGTCGAGTGTCGACTCGCAGGCATCGATCCAATCGCGCTCCGCGAGATTCGCGATGTCACCGGCTCGCGTAGCGAGAGGATGCGCGTGGGCATGGACAACGAGATCGATCGATCCGAACTCGGCGGCGACGCGATCGAGCGCTTCGACGAACACGGCGCGGCTGACCTCGCGCACGGCAAGCGGCGAAATGCGGTAGCCGCGAGCGCGCAACCCATCGGCCAGGTCGGCTGCGAGCAAGCCATCGCCGACGATCACGGCGTGTCGTGCTTCGGTGTTCATTCGATCGGCTCGACCGTGGTGCTGATCGGGCGTTCGTCGAGCCAAGCCGGCCAATCCTCGGCGAGTGTCATCGACCATTGTGGCGAGCGCTTTTCGAG
>JAYUFA010000258.1:0-2004 GCA_043738925.1 Actinomycetota bacterium | reverse complement strand
TGGCGACCCAGCCATACCGAGCCGAGCCGATAGCGAGGCGACCCAATGACACCGAGCCGAGCGAGCAGCGAGGCGACCCAATAGCACGGAGCAACCATGACCAGGCCCTTGCGGATAGCCGCTCTGGTGAAGCAGATCCCGAAGATCGAGGCACTCACACTCGGCCTCGACGGGCGCCTGCAACGCGACGGCATCGAGTTGCACATGAACGACTATTGCCGTCGAGCGGTGGCCAAGGGTCATGAACTCGCCCGGAGCACCGGTGGCACACTGACCGTGATCACCCTCGGCCCGCCGAGCGCCGAGAACGTGCTGCGTGAGGCCATCGCGTTCGGCGCCGATCGAGGCGTGCACGTCACCGACGTCGCGTTTGCGGGCAGTGACACCTATGCCACTGCCAGGGCGCTCGCGCGCGCCATCGAATTGACTGGGCCGTTCGATCTCGTGCTGCTCGGGCGCAACTCCGTCGATGCCGACACTGGTCAGGTGCCGCCGCAGATCGCCCAGTTCCTCGGGCTGCCCTTCGCGACCGGCGTCCGTGAGCTTGCGATTGACGATGAGACGTTGCGTCTGCGCCTCGAGCACGACGACGAATGGGTGGACATCGAGATTGAGCTCCCCGCGATGGTCTCGTGCGCCGAACGACTCTGCGATCCCTGCAAGATCAAAGACCCTGCAGTGTGGGCCACGGTCGACGCCTCCACGATCATTCGACTGTCGGCGAGCGAACTCGGTGGCGGTCCGTGGGGTCAAGAGGGCTCATGCACGAAGGTCGGTGCGGTACGCGCCGTGGAGGTGTCGCGCGAACGCGTGATGGCCGACGGCGACCTCGACCACCAAGTCGACGCGGTGATCGCCATGCTCGCAGCGCGCAACGCATTCGACGTGCGAGCGAAGGAGCAGTCGTCCGAGTTGGTCGCTGGCGACGGCACGCTCAAGGGCGCGGCAGTCGTCGTGACCATCGAGCCGGCGCGCACGGAGATCACGCGTGAGTTGCTGGGCGAAGCCGCAGCGTTGGCTGCGACCATCGGCGGTCACGTCGTCGCGTTCGGGCCGGTGCCCGGCGACGCCCGCCGCCTTGCGGCTTGGGGGGCCGACGCCGTCGTCGCGTTGGCATCAGACCTTGTTGAAGAAGACGTCGCATCGACGTTGCGTGCGCATCTCGACGCGCACCCGACGTGGGCCGTTATCGGGCCAAGCACGGCGTGGGGCCGCGAGGTGCTGTCGCGCGTTGCCGGAGCGATGGGCGCCGGCCTCACCGGCGACGCTGTCGAGCTCGAATCTCGCGACGGCCGACTTGTCGCTTGGAAGCCCGCGTTCGGCGGCAAACTTGTGGCCGAGATCTTGTGCACGTCGGCGCTGCAGATGGCCACGGTCCGTGCCGGTGTGCTGTCGGCACGCACGCCACGCTCGGTCGGCCCGATCGCGACAACCGTGCTCGAAGTCACGGCCCGCAGTCGTGTTCGCGTGCTCGACAAGGAGCGCGAGGACGACAGCGACGAGCTCGCTTCTGCGCCGGTCGTCATCGGCGTTGGAGTCGGCGTGTCGCCCGCCGACTATCCGGCCCTCGACACGCTGCGCGACAAGCTCGGGGCGGTGTATTGCGCGACACGCAAGGTGACCGACAACGGTTGGATGCCGCGGGCCCGCCAAGTCGGCATCACCGGTCACTCGATTACGCCACGCTTGTTCATCTCGATCGGCTCGTCAGGCAAGTTCAATCACACGGTCGGTGTACGCGGCGCCGGAACCATTGTTGCGATCAACACCGATCCGAACGCCATGATCTTCGACTGGGCCGACATCGGCATCGTCGGCGACTGGCGCGCGGTCCTCGAGGCGCTCACCCCGCGCCTCGCCGCCGCGTTGATTCACTGATGCGTCATCAAGAGCACGCGTCGAAGCGGTAGCTCTCGCCGTCGCGGCGAATGTGCCCGCAGCTCGATCCGCCGAAGTGGGTGCCGAACACGCGCACACCCGAGTCGACGTAGCGGTCACGGAAAT
>JAYUFA010000257.1:0-2007 GCA_043738925.1 Actinomycetota bacterium | reverse complement strand
CCGTCGTCCGCTCTCTGTAAGCCCTGGTCAGGGGTGCTGCGGTCGCTGTCGGTGGGCTGCGGGTTGCCCATCATGCCCATCGGATTGCCCATCAATTTGTGTGCTGTCCCGGTTCATAGTGGACATGTTGGCTCCGGTAGGTGTGTTCCGGATTGTGGACTGGCTCCGGTAGTTGGGCGACAGTGGTTCCGGTAGCTGTGTTACACGTGAGGGTCCGCGTCTGGCGGTGCTGAGCCTTCTTCGATGGTGATGTTGCCTATCTGGGGAGGGTCGTCATCGTGTTGGTGGAGTTGGGGCTTGTGGAGCTGCGCTATCAGGCTGTTCTCGAGGTGGTGAACCAGGGGGCAACGGTCACGGATGTTGCGGTGCGCTTTGGTGTGACGCGCCAGACCGTGCATCGCTGGTTGCGCCGCTATGCGGCGAAAGGTTTGTCTGGGTTGGCGGATGGGTCGGAGCGGCCGTTGTCGTGTCCGCATCAGATGCCGGCGGTGGTCGAGGCTCGGATCGTGGAGTTGCGCCGGTCGAACCCTGGGTGGGGTCCGCGGACGATCTTGTTTCGGTTGGAGGCCGAAGGGGTGTCGTTGCCTGGCCGGTCGTCGGTGTATCGCTGTCTGGTCCGTCACGGGTTGATCGAGCCGGAGGCGCGGCGTCGCAAGAAGGCCGATTACAAGCGGTGGGAGCGGTCGCGGTCGATGGAGTTGTGGCAGATGGACATTGTTGGTGGGGTGCGTTTGGTGAACGGGTGGAAGGCGTCGATCGTGTCGGGGATCGATGACCATTCCCGGTTCGTGATCTCGGCACATGTCGTTGAACGGGCCACGGCGCGACCGGTGTGCGATGCGTTAGCCAAAGCGATGCGTTCTTTCGGTGTCCCTCAGGAGGTGTTGACCGACAACGGCAAGGTGTTCACCGGCAGGTTCGGTCCTGGCACTGGTGAGGTGTTGTTCGACAGGATCTGCCGGGAGAACGGCATCAAGCACATCCTCACCGCGCCGCGGTCGCCGACCACGACCGGCAAGGTCGAGCGGTGGCACAAGACGATGCGTCGCGAGTTCTTGAACGGCAAGGTGTTCGAGACGATCGCCGACGCCCAAGCGCAGCTCGATGCGTGGGTGCGCGAGTACAACTACGAACGCCGCCATCAAGGCATCGGTGACGTGGTCCCGTGGGAACGGTTCCGGCTCGCAGCTGGCGAATCGGTCGATCCAGTCGAGCTCGTCGACGAGCCGGTGACCACCCGCCGTGTCGGCCAGACCGGCAAGATCAGCTTCGCCAGCGAGCTCTATCCGGTCGGGGTGTGGCTGGCCGGTGAGACCGTCGAGGTCTCCGTCGCTGACGGGCTCGTGTCGATCCATCACCGCGGTGTGCTCGTCGCGACCCACGCCCAACGCCATCGACCCATCAAGGAATCCAAGGCACTTGCCCGGAAGGTGAAACCGAAGCGGCCACGCCCGCGGCAGGCCACGGTCGGCCAGAGCGTCACTCGCAAGGTCGACTCATCGGGCAACGTCAGCTTCGCCGGGACGAGTTATCGGGTCGGTCGAGCGCACATCCGTCGACAGGTTCAAGTCGCCATCGTCGATGACCACGTCGAGATCTCCGCCGGCGGCGAAGTGCTACGAGTGTGCCCGATCCGTCACGACCGCTCCCGCGAGCACGGCGCCTTCGCCAACGCAGGCGGCCGGCCCTCCAGAATCAACGCCGCCTAAACCCCTCACCAAGGTGTAACACAGGTACCGGAGCCAATCCGGAACACGGGTACCGGGACTTGACATTGCCCATCAATTTTGGGCGGGATCTGTCGATGATCTTGTCGTGGCGGGCTCGATTCGCCAGCGCAGCGCCGGTTCGTTCGAGCTGCGCGTCTTCATCGGGATCGATCCCGACACGCACCGGCGGCGCTACCAGTCGATGACGGTGCGCCAACCGCGCCGAGGCCGAACGAGAGCTCGCGGCGATGGTCGCCGCGGTCCGCGCTGAACGCGAAGTCGGGGTGCGTTCGACGGT
>JAYUFA010000256.1:0-2008 GCA_043738925.1 Actinomycetota bacterium | reverse complement strand
CGAAGCGCACCAGTTCGAGCAGTGCTTCCTTCGTCGAGCTGCGCGAACGCGCGTCGACCGACATGATCGGGATCGGCTCGGGCAGCGCGAGAGCGTCGCGCACCTCGTCGGGGTTGTGCACGAGTTGCCCGTCGAAGCGATTCAACCCGACCAAGTAAGGGATCTGCTTCGCCTCGAAGTAGTCGAGCGCGGGAAAGCAATCGGCAAGTCGCCTCGTGTCGACCAACACGACGGCGCCGACCGCACCCTTGGACAACTCGTCCCACATGTACCAGAACCGGTCTTGGCCCGGCGTGCCGAACAAGTACAGGATCGACCGTTCGCTCAGGGTGAGGCGCCCGAAGTCCATGCACACCGTGGTGGTGGTCTTGGTGGTGACCGCTCCGGCATTGTCGACGCCAAGCGAATGTGTGGTCATCGGTGCTTCCGTGGTCAGTGGCGTGATCTCGGAGATGGCGTCGACAAAGGTGGTCTTGCCGGCCGCAAAACCGCCGGCCACCACGATCTTGAGCGGCTTCGCGCGCAACATCGGCGACGTCGACTCAGAAGTTGGAGAGGTCATCGAACAACCTTTCGAGAGTCTCGAGATCGGGGCCTTCGCCCTCGGCGAAATCCGACGTGCTGACGGCTACGAGGTCGTGGGCACACATGTCGCTCACGAGGACGCGCGCGATGCCGAGATGCACGTGCAGATGCGCGCTGATCTCCGCGATCGACACGGGTCGGCGCGCCAGTTCGAGTGCTGCGGATTGCTCGGCGGGCACGGCGTTGATGCGTTCGAGGCCGCGGTCCGAACTCTGCACCAAGGTATCGAGCGGCAGATCGCGCCCGATCGAATGCACGCGGCCTTGCGTGAGCGCGTATTGCCGCAAGAACCGAGGCGGCCGCGCCGACTCGCTCACGTTGGTCTGCGGTGTCACGTCGACGACAACATCGATTGGAGCTCGACGATGAGCGCTGGTGTGAGCACCGAGCCGACGCGCCGCGCCAACATGGTCATCTCGTACGCGACAAGACCCGTGTCGCATTGCTTTGTCGCGAGCACAGCGAATGATGAGCCATCGCTGATCGACATGAACAGCATGTATCCCTCGTCAAGTTCGACGACGATCTGATTGACGCCACCACCGCCGAAGCAACGCGCCGCGCCTTGGGTCATCGAGGTGAGGCCCGACGCGACCGCGGCGAGTTGGTCGCCACCGGCGCGCCCGATGCCTTGCGACATCGCCATCAGCAGCCCGTCGGAGGAGACGACCGCCGCGTCGACGACGCCCGGCACCTTGGCAACGAAGTTGTGTAGCAACCAGTTGAGGTTGGTTGCTTCGGTGTTGACTGTCGTGGTCATCGCAGTGCTCCTGGGTCACAGCTCGTCGGAAGGTGATTCTTCGCGCGCTCGGCCCGCGCCCGATTGGAGGCGGCTGAACGCGTCAAGTCTTTGCTGAGCGAGCGAACTGTCATCGAGCGGGTTCGCGCGGTCACCCGGCATGGGCAGGCGGCGGAACTGGCCGCTGTCGAACTGTTGCGCCTTCGCTTCGCCGACGAACGCCTGCCCCGGCACGCGCCGTTGGAGGCCGTTGGTGGTCACCAGGGGTGCAGCGCTCGTGGTGGTATCGGATGCGGGGTCACTTTCGAGACTCGCCGCCACGTTCGGCGCTGACGACGGAGCCTCGACTGGCGCGTCCGGACTTTCCTCGAGCCACGTGCGGCGCGGCAGCGTGACTGCGCGTACGGGTGTCGTCGGCGGTTGCACCGAGGACGGGGCGGATACCAGTGGCTCGGATCGTGGGGCCGGTGCCGGTTCCAGGGCCGGTGCGGCGTGCAAGATGCGTTCGGTGGTGATCGGTGCCGCAGTGAGGGCAGGGGCGGAGGCGATGGACGCGCGAGGTGCGGGTGGCGGCGGTACCGCGAATCCGTCTTCCTCGGCGAAGCCACTCTCGGCGTCGAGCAACGAGACCGGCACGGTGATGCTCGCAGCGAGGCCACCGCCGGGGTTGGCTTGCAGACGTAC
>JAYUFA010000255.1:0-14239 GCA_043738925.1 Actinomycetota bacterium | reverse complement strand
TGATGCTGTACTACACGCCAGCGGTGCTGCTTTCGGTGTCCGCGTTGCTGCTGTGCCTGCGGCTGTATCAAGACGAGCAATGGCGCGACATCTCCTGGCTCGGTCTCGTCGTCGGGCTTTCCGTGTGGACCCACCCGATTGCCTTGTATGTCGAGGTGCCTGCGGTCGCGTGGCTCGTGGTACAACACCCGCGGTTGCTCCGTCAGACGTGGCGCGCCGTGCCGACCGGGTTCGTCGGCGTGTTTCCGTGGCTGTGGGCAAACGTGCACAACCATTGGGGATCGCTCGATCAACCGACCGGCACAGCCAAGTCCACGTTCTGGGCACGCCTCACCGGCTTCTTCGAATCGCTCCTGCCGCGGCTCGCCGGTTTGCGCAGTCAGTACCTCGGCGGATGGCGGATTCAGCCCCTTTCCGGCGTCGTCTATGCGGCCCTCATGATCGCTGCACTCATCGCGTTACGCCGGTGGCACCGTGAGCGCACGCTGTTGCTCACCGTTGCCATTGCCTACCCGTTCTTGTTCTCGGTGCCGCGCAACAGCGTGTTCGTCGACGAGCCGCGCTACGGCATGGCGTTGGTTCCGGTGCTTGCGTTGTGCGTCGGCTACGGAATCACCCGACTGTTTCGTCCGCGCGTCGTGGCTACTGCCGCGGTCGGCGCGCTGGCCGTGATCTCGATGTTGTCGTTGCGCGACACGGTTGTGTCGTCGGCTGACGGGCAGCGCTACGACGTGCTGCGACCAGTGGCCACGGGTGAGCTGTGGGCGGAGCTACGGGCCGAGCACATCGGTGCCGCGTACGCCGACTACTGGATCGGTATGCGCCTGCAGTTCGAACAGCGCGAGCCCTTCACGTTGTTGCCGATCAACTCGTACTACCTCGACTACCGCTACACCGCGCCGCCCGAGGGCAGCCGTTTCGCGATCTTCGCGACGGGTTCGCCGCTCATCGACAAGTGGACGCGGTTCGTCACTACGGCCGGGTTCACCGTCACGCTGCACGCCACGCAAGAGTTCGTGATCGTCGAGACCGACCAGCCCGTGCCTTTCGCATCGACGCTCGGCGCGATGGAGCAGTGACCGAGCACGACCCGGTGGAACGGTCGAACCGCGGGTGCCGATAGGCTCCGCGGCCGTGTGGCAGGGAAAGTCCATCGCCGTGGTGCTCCCCACGTACCGCGAGCGCGACAGCATCGCGGACTGCATCCGCGCCTTTGAGGCGCTCGGTGTGGTCGACGAGATCCTGGTGGTCAACAACAACGCCGAGCAGGGCACAAGCGATGCGGTTGCGCCGACATCCGCGCGCGAGGTGATCGAACGCACCCAGGGCTACGGCGCCGCGATCCAGCGCGGCTTGCGCGAGGTCACGGCCGACCTCGTGTGCATTTGCGAGCCCGACAACACGTTCAGCCCGAGTGATTTGTTCAAGCTGCTGCCGTTCACCAATGAGTGCGATGTCGTCTTCGGCTCTCGTACGGTGTCGACCTTCATCTGGAGCGGCGCCAACATGGACTGGTTCCTTCGCTGGGGGAACTGGGCCGTCGCGAAGCTCGTAGAGGTGTTGTTCAACACCACCTACCTGAGCGACGTGGGCTGCACGATGCGCGTCATGACGAGCGAGTGCATCGCGCGGATCACGCCGGGTTTCACGAGTTCCGGCTCTCGCTTCGGCCTCGAAATGCAAGTGCTGTGCGCGGTGAACGGCGAACGCATCGTGCAGGTGCCGGTGAACTACCACCCACGCGTGGGTACGTCAGCCGTCACCGGCGATCGCCGCGCCGCGTGGCACTTGGGCTGCGAGATGATCGGCCTCGTGCTGCGCACCCGCATACGCTCCGACGCCGTTCGCGCGCGGCTCGGAAAGCGTGCCGCGTGAGCGACGCCTATTTCGACACGCGCTACGCACACGACCCGCGGCGTCAAGCCGTTTGGGCTCACGTGACCCGCTATCTGCAACGCTGGGTTCCGGTCGATGCCGACGTGTTGGAACTCGGGGCGGGCTATTGCAACTTCTCGAACCACATCACGGCACATTCGCGAGTGGCCATGGACGTGCGCCCGGAGTTCGCTGAGTTCGCTACCGCGGGGGTCCGCACCGAGGTTGGCGATTGTGCCGATCTGTCACGGTTCCCCTCGGCGAGTCTCGACGTGGTCTTCGCCTCGAACCTACTCGAACACCTGACGATGGACGACAACGCCGCGCTCCTCACCCACGCGCGCCGCGTGCTGCGCCCGGGCGGTCGCGTTGTTCTCGTGCAACCGAACTATCGCCTTCGGCCGCGCGAATACTTCGACGACTACACGCACGTCACCGTGTTCAGCGACCGCTCGCTCGTGGATTTCCTCACTGCCAAACAACTTCATGTCGAGCACCTCGAGGCCAGGTTTCTACCATTCACCATGAAGAGCCGGCTGTCGTTCGGTCACCGACTCGTGCCCCTCTACTTGCGACTGCCCTACCGCCCATTGGCGGGGCAAATGCTCGTGGTCGCGAACGTGTGACCTCAACTGCGTGACCACGCGTCTGTGAGAAGGACGTGCTTGATCTCGGTCGCAACGCGCGTGAACGTCCACGTGGACGCGTACGCGTCGCACGCCGCACGCATCCGCGCTCGGGTGTTCGGATCGTCAACGATCCGCCGCATCGTTGCCACCAGATCGTCAACGCTGCAATCGTCGGCCACCATCGCCACGACGTCAGCCGGTAACTCGGCGGCCGACGCAATGCTGGTGATGACCGGCAGGCGGGCGGCGATCGCATCGTGCACCGCGCCGGACGACTCGCCGAAGCTCACGTCGCGCAGCTGTACGGCCACCATGGCTTCGCTGATCCATTGCGCGTAGCGGGGCACATCTACGAAACCGGTGATGGTGACGCGGTCGCGTAACCCGAGGTCATCTGCGAGTGCGCGCAACCATTGCGCGACGTCAGGTTCACAGGGCCCGACAAAGGCCAAGTCGACCTCGAGCCCGAGCGTCGCTACGGCGCGCAGCACGATGTCAGGTCGTTTGATGGCGTGCACGACGCCGAGGGCGACCACGAGTGGCCGCTCTCGGGTGGGCACCGATTTCAGCAGCGGTAAGACCGCTTCGTGAGGAATGGCGTGATGCAGGATCGTGGTGGGCGGTAGCACGCCATCAGGACCCGCATCGAAGCGAACCATGGCGTGTGCGAGCTCGGAGTTCAGTACCAGGTGTCGGGCGCACCGAACGAGGCCCGCGTTGAGGTACACCTGTCGCTCGACAAAGGCACGATGTGAAAGCGGCTCGACGAGCACATGCTCAGCAGCTACACGACCGCCGTACAGCGATGCGATTTCCTCGCGGAAGATCGTCAGGACGTCGGTGGCTCGACCACGAGAGCGAATCTGCCAGAGCGCCCATTCCAAGTGCAGGCCGATCAGATACGCATCGTGCAGCCATACGACGCCGGGTACGCGCCGTGCGAGATCGAACGTTCGCACGTGACAACCGCTGTTGCCGATCGTGTAGAGAATCGTGTCGTAGTCGTGCGGGTCAAGGCGGGCTCCGAGCGCGTCGATCGGATAGCACGGCACGTCAATAGGTGCCTCGATGCGGCCGACACCCGCGGGCGCCTCGACGAACAACTCCAGGTCGACGTCCGACCCGGCGAAGGCACGCAGGACACGATCGTTGTAGAGCGCGATACCGCTCTCGACCGGAGGCAGTGGACCGACGACCGCGATGCGCGGCCGCAACGTGGCACGAGGGCGCGACGACGTACGGATTGCGAGCCGTCGAACTGCGTCGACGGCACGATCGGCAACCGCGTCCCAGGTGTTGCGCGTACCCGAGCGGGCGCCCGCTGCGATCAATCGAGCGCGCAACGCGGCGTCGGTGAGCCCTGCTTGCATGCGCTCGCTCATCGCGTCCACGTCGTCGGGAGCAAACGTCGACTCCGCCAAATCGAGGATCTCCGGAAGCGATGAGTTGTTCGACGTGATGACCGGGGCGCCGCATCGCGCAGCCTCGAGCGCAGGCAACCCGTAGCCCTCATACAACGAGGGGAACACGAACAGTTTTGTGGCTTGGTAAAGCGCTCGCAGCAACGCGTCATCGACGTATCCGGTGATGATCAGCTCGTCGGCCTGCAGGCCGGCGCGGGTCGCGTGTGCGCGCCACGCCCGCTCACCCTCGGCAGATACCGCACACGCGATCACCAACTGATGCGTCGCACGCAGCTCGGCCGACAGCCTTCCGTAGGCATCGATCAGCGCCTCGGTGTTCTTGCGCCACTCATCGCCGGCCACGGTCAGGACGAACTCGCCACGCGACGCAGGCAGTCGCTCGCGCACGACCGCGAGAGGATCGTCGCTCGGGCCTGCGGGAACGAACGAGTCGGCGACACCTCCGCCGATGGCCACAACGCGATCCGCAGCAAGCCCGAGATGCTCGATGGCGTCGCGTCGAGTGTGCTCGGAGATGGCGAGGACGAGATCGGCGTCGCGGATGACCGACAAGCGTGCGAGGTACGGCTCGCGCACCCGTTGGTCGGCCAGGTATCGCTCGGCGAAGATCAACGGGATCAGGTCGTACAGCACCACCACGAGCGCGTCCGCCCGATCAAGCCCCGCGCGTGACAACACCAGTGGCGCGGGCAGGTCGAGCTCGATCGGTGACATCACGACGTAGGCGAAGGGCCCTCGGCGATGCGCATCGGCCATCGTGCGAGCGGTCGCGAACAGCAACAGCGGCGACGTCGCGAGATCGACCGGAAGGCGGCGTGGGTTGGGCAGGTTCGGGTTCAGGGTGATGGCGTCGATCGGCAGAGGCGACCCGGCATCGCCGAGCCTCGGAGGCAGAGGCGACCCGGCAGCACCGTGCCGGAGCAGGGCGCGCGTCAGCTCGATGCTGTAACGGGCGATGCCACGTTCGCCGTGCGCGATGCTCTGAGACGCCTGGAGGTCGACGAGCAGACGCAAGTCCGCCGCGGTCATGCGTCCGCGACGGACGAGGGGCTGATGCGCAGCGTCGACTCGTCACCAGCAGTGGTCCGCCGCCAGCTGCCATTGCTTTGGCGCGCGAACGCGACGACATCGGCCGCGGCGACCCCAGCATGGGACGGCCACGGCTCGCCCGGCAGAGCGATCAGCACGTGCTCCGAGCCGTTGTTGGTGACGCGGCGAGCGATTCTCTCGATGCCGACGAGATGCTCGCTGACCACCGCGACATCGAGCGTGAGCCGCTCGTCGATGCGACGGAGTTCGGTGCGTTGATCAGCCGAAAGATTGCTCGTGTGCTGCTCGAGTCGAACCGCCAGGGCTTCGAGGCGCCGATCAAGTGCCGCGAGCAGTGGACCAACGACACGAGCCACGAGACGGCGCAACGGCTGGGTCAACTGGCGCTTCACAGCAGCTCCTTGCACGTGGGTCGGTCGAGCATCCGAATGGGCGGCACGCTATCGGCTCGGCTCAGGCCAGGGCCTGTCCTACACAGCCTTGGTCTTGTCGCCGCGCCGCATCGACTCGGCTCCTCAGCTGTGCTCGAGATCGATCAGCCACGAGGAGCCGAACAGTGCGGCAGTTGCGCTCGAAGGCAACGCTGCGACGATCGCGGCCGCGATTGCCGGCAACATTGCGCCCGTGCCGGCGGTATGCAGCACCACATAGCGCACCCGTCGTTCGCGAAGACGATCGAGCGATGCCGGGGTGGGGAACGTCCTCGACACGTCGATGTCATCGAGATAGGTAGCGGGCCAATAGCCGGAGTACCCGTTCAGTCGCGGCTTCCAGTCGATCGTCGCGTAGAGCATCCGCGGTGTCTCGGTGTAGGCCCAGTCGCCGCCGCCGAGGCGCGGATCGCCCATGGGAAGCTCGATGACCGCACCCGCCGGTTCATGCTTCAGTTGTCGGTACACCGCGAGGGTCGCGTCGCTCTCGTCGATCTTTCCGCGCGGGGTCGGCGCCTGGAACTCGAGCAGCACGATGACGCAAGCCACCGCGCTCAGGACGTACCCGAGACGTGCGGACGTGAGCCGATCAAGGAGTGATCGAAGACCGAACCCGGCGAATATCGCTCCGACCAACATCGCGGGCGCGACGAGTCGAGACGCGACGCGTATGCCGTCGAAGCCGGGTACATGATCGTGAACGAAGGCAAACGGCATCGATACGCCGTGCACCTCCGAGCCGATGGAGAGCACAAAGCTCACGACACCGGCGACCGCGAGCAGACCGAGTTCGTTGATCCGCGCCCCGCCACCCGTGATGACGGTCAATGGGTCAACGTGACGCGTTCGGTAGCGACGCAACCCGAGGAGTGCAACCGCCACCACGCCGACGCATCCGAGCACGGTCGGAAGAAAGCCCGGGAAGTAGGTGTGCTCGCTACTCGGATTCGACGCGTGCGCATCCAACCACGAGTACCACGTGCTGTTCGGCAGCGGTGTCAGCAGATCACGGGGATTGAGTCCGAACTCGGGAACCAAGGGCCGCGACAAGTTCAGATCGCGTTTGGCTTTGACATACGGCCACACGACCGGCGCAAGGAGGACACCCGTGATCGCCGCGCTGGCGATGAGCGTGAGCCACGTCGACCGGGGCACACGGAAGCGACGCGAAGCCAGCCACACGACAGCCATTGCGCCCGCGCACAACGCCAGAATCGCGCCGTGATAGAGCGAGGTCGAAAACGTTGCGGCGACAACGACCGCGAACCACACGCCGAACCGCAACCGCGCCTCATCGAGTAGGCGCAACAACAAGTGGAACGCCGCTGCGAACAGACCTACGGGAAGCAGTTGCGGATGACCGACCCACCCAAGGGTCATCGCTGAGAAGGAGAACGCCAGCGCGGCGAACGCCGCGGCGCGCTGGTCCGCGAGAACGCGGCGAGCGAGGAGAAAGGTGGCCCAGACGTTGCCGATCAACATCGAAATGATCAACACGTTGAAGGCCACGAGCGGTCCGCCGGGCAGGACGAAGTCGATGGCGCTTTGCACCGGTGCGGGCGCCACCAGCGGATCGGCAAAGGCCAAGGTGTTCCCGGAGGGCCAAAAGATCGGTGCATCGAAAAGATGGCGAGTGAACAGCGAGTGCCCTGACCATCGAAGCGTCCAGAGGATGAGCGCCGGATCTCCGGCGTTGAACGGGACGCTGTCGTCCATCGCGGCGCCGGGATGTCCGTAGAGCAACCACGCGATCACGCCAAGGCCGACCGTGACCGCGGCGATCCTCGCCACACGTGACATACGGGCCCGGCGCGACGTCAACCCGCTCGCACTCTGGCTCGCGGTCACCCGGCGAGTGAGATTCGAGGATCAGCGACCACGGCGCGCACGATAGCGAACACCCATCGGCGAATACCGGATGATGCAGAACACGGCGCGGCAGCCGTCTCGCCAACCGATTTTCTTGCCTTCTTCGTAGGTTCGGCCGTTGTATGAGATGCCCACTTCGTAGACGCGCCATCCACCGGCTGCGACCTTGGCGGTTACCTCGGGCTCAAAGCCGAAGCGATCCTCCTCGATCTCGATGGACTGGATGACCTCACGTCGAAACGCCTTGTAACAGGTCTCCATGTCCGTCAGGTTCAGGTTCGTGAAAGCGTTGGACATGCCGGTGAGGAACTTGTTGCCGACCGTGTGCCAGAAGTACAACACCCGATGAGGGCGGCTGCTGTGAAAGCGCGAACCGAAGCACACGTCGGCCTTACCGTTGAGCAAGGGTTGCAGCACGTCGTGCCAATCCTCGGGGTCGTACTCCTGGTCCGCATCCTGCACGATCACGAACTCAGCCGTGGCCTCCGCAAAGCCGCGACGCAACGCCGCACCCTTGCCGAAGTTCTGGGGCTGAAGGAACACCTTGACCTGCGGATGATCGAGCAGCTCGAGGATCTCGCGGGTGCCGTCGGTCGAACCGTCGTCAACGATCACGATCTCGGCCGTATAGGGCGACTCGAGCACCCGATCGACCACGTCGCGGATGGTCTTCGCCTCGTTGAAGCACGGGATGACGACCGATAGCGCTCGGCGCGGCTCAGGCATGAAACTCCTCAGATGCATCACACAGCCGAGCGGCTGTCCCTTCTGACGGCGGCCAAACTACTCGCGCTCAGCAGGCACGGTGACCATCGGTGTGCTCGGCCAGCACCGGCAGGCGGCCTTCCGCCCCACGCGCGATCCCGCTTGTCGCCGGGATCGAGACCCCGCGATTGAAGCGCCGCAACCGGGCAACCCGGCGATGACTCATTCATCGTTCGCCTGGGGGCCTGGCCAGGATGTCGCGCTGCCCCGGGCGTCCACTCATCGTGTCGTACACTGCCGCGCCATCGAGCAGTAACGCCCCGACCAGCTCTCGCCAGCCATCCCCTCAGAGGTGCAACGGGCCGGCAACCGAATTCGGGCGACGCCGAAAGGAGCGCCAGGTGAACCGCAGACCCTGGACGGCGATCAGGCGATCACTTGCGAGGCACGGGGCGACCCCGGTGCTTTTGATCGCGTGCGCTCTCGCGGCGTGCGGCTCAGCTTCGGGACTGACCACCAGGTCTGTTGGCACCACGGGTGGGCCTTCGACTTCGGCGGCCTCGCCCGCAGGTCGGGTTCCGGTTCCGCCGACCTATCCCGGTGGCGGCGAACCGCCACCGGCAGTGCGGGATTCCGGCATTTTCGCAGAATCCCAGGCGCCTTTCGGGCAATCCGTATTACGCGTGGTCAACCAATATCAAGGCATCCATGGTCGTAAGTGGATCTCCGTGTACGCAGGCGAGAAGACCGGAACAGACGGGTCTCCCGTTGGCGGAGCTATTCGTGTTTATTCTGGCCCGATCGACCCGAAGTCGCCTGAAGCGGTTGCATTCGTAGGTGAGTTCACGGTTCCGACGGCGCCGACGTGGGTTCGGATTGTCCGCATCTCCGGATCTGCGCTCATCGTCGAGGGCCCTGACGGTGTGGGGGTCAATTTCGATCTCGATTCGCTCTCCTTTCGGTAGTTGTTGCGCGCCAACCACGGAATCGATAGTGGTTGTCATCACGTTGCGGCGCGTGATGGACTCGATGGAACCACGTCGGGCAATCGAACTCAATGGGCTGTCGACGAGATCAACGCCGTGCGGCCGCGACCCGCCCCAGCGGTGGCCGTGGAGGCCACCGCTCCTCCGAATGACATCGGCATATTGGGTGCCGTTGAAACTGATTTCACCGAGCGGCTGTCCCTACCGACCGCGCAAACCTAGCCGCGTCATCTGAGCGGACTACGCATCGCCTCGCGCCTGCAGTGCTCGTCAGAACGGGCGTACCCCGATACCGAGTGCGCGAACCGCGTCAAGCGGACTCCGGCCGTCGAGTTCGACCAGAACGACCGCCGGCTCTACCTGAGAACAGCGCACGCCGCTGTTCGTACAAAGCAGCACCACGGCGTCCACGAGCAGCATTCGTTCCGGTCCGGGCCTGTCGAGCTTCTTGAGGACCCAAGAACGTCGGTCATACGGGGGGAACACGGTGGTCACGTCGTCACCGATGAGCCCAGCACATCCGTACGCAGCTGTTCTGTCCACGAACACGGCGATGACCGAGTCCGTCTTCGACGCGGCCGCTCGCACCTCGTCGCAACGAGCCTCGAGATCGGTGTTGCGAGTGAGCGGGTAAGTTGGAAAAGTAGTTGCAGCCGAGAGCTCGGCACCTCCGCGATCTGACCACGTGACGACCCGCAGCGCAGAAGTGACCGCAACGAACGCCAAGAGGAGTACAAAGGCCAGGCTGGGGGGACCCGTACGCCGAGGACGCGGCCCGATGAGCGCGAGAAACCACAGCGCCTGCGGCAAGACCAGGATCGTCCGCGCCGCCGGGAAGTACACCGTGGCGAGTTGATCCTGTGACTTCGGAAGCGCCAGTGCCATGAAGAGCACCAGCAGAAACGCACACGCCGCTGCCATAGCGGCGGCTCGTCGAGTAGCCAGTGCTGCAACTACTACGACGACAATCGTGGCCGCCACGAGAAGCGGGGATCTGAGGAGTTCCAGGCTGAACATTCTCAGAAGGCGCCCCGGCGCCTTCACGTTCGCCTTGAGGATCGCGAAGCTCGGGCGAAGCACCGGAGCAGGGTGCATTGCGTCTTCGGGGTGCCGTCCGTACCACGCGTGCGTGAACCCCAGCCAAATCACCGCTGGCAACACACAACCCGCAAGGACCGAGATTCGGCGACGGCTACCGGGCCCACGCAGGCAAGAACGAATGGAAACCAGCGCGTAGCTACAGGCTGGCAGCGTCACCATGAGCGTTGAGGAGTCCAGCTGAAAGGCCAGGGCCGCAAGGCCGCACGCCGCGGAAACAGTGCCCGCTCGGCGATCGGCCATGATGACGAGCGCCAACGCAACGCTGGCCACTACCCGCCCAGCCACTGCGGAGTACACAGACGTGATGATCAGATACTCATCCGTCAACACGAGCGGCGCGGCGAGTGCGACGCAGCAGATGAACCGATGCCCACGCCGCCAGGCCGCTGCCGCAGGGATCCACCACATCGCGAGGTGAGCCGCAGAGATCACCAGCGGAAGCCCGGTCGGATACCCAATGCCCATCCAGCGCAGAGCTTCCGCTGGTATCCCCTCAAATGTGGTTCCGTAGCTCTGCCCCCAGAAATTGGGTTGCCGGGCACGACCGGATCCCCAATCGCGAGCTGCCGCCCACAGGAGCGTCAAGTCCTCGTTCGTCCAGAGACGAATGGAATTCCAGATGAGGATGCACCTCTGAACTGCTCCTGCGAGCACGAGTACAAGTGCTGTCGCCGGCGCAACCGCCGAGCGCTGGTCGCGGTGAAGGCTAAACGTCATGGCCGAGGGGGGGATGACCCGACGATGACACATCTATGCCCGCACGCCGCCGTGCGACGACCCGTGACGCGAACCGTTCCCACCGTTCGATGACCACGTCCCACTGGTAGTTGTCGAGCACGTACTGACGGCCAGCCTCACCCATATCCGCCCGAAGTGTGGGGTCCTGGCGCAACCGCGTCACGGCAGCCGCGAACTCGGCGAAGCTCCGGTAGGGAATTCCGCCTCCGCTGCGCTTCGACTGGCCGGCCAGAACCTCACACCGCCCCTGCACGATCGCGGGGACGCGGCACGCCCATGCCTCACACAAGGCCAACGAGAAGCTCTCGAAATACGACGGCTGAACAAGGGCCATCGCACCCGCGAGCGCGTCGACTTTCGTCTGCTCATCGACGAAGCCCGTAGTGACCACATCGGGATGGGCTTCGAGCTTCATCACGGGTTCACCGACCACCACCAGCGCGGTCGTGCCTCCGAAGCGGCGTTGATACTCGACGAAGTATCGATAGGCCTCGTCGCTGCCTTTGCCGGAATCGATGCGCCCGACGAGAACGAGGTACGGCCGATCGGCAAGACCATACTTCGCGCGGAATCTCGCTCCGTCGCCTCGCGGATGCGCGTCGAGGCCGATACCGATGACCTCTGCCAACGGCTCGTAGCGAAATCGCCGCCGGACGAGTTGTAACTCCTCGTCAGTGAGACACACGATCGCGTCGGCGGCGCGCACGACGGCGTCGAAGACACGCAACGCCATCATCGGCTCGTCGTGCGCCGTCGGGTGCAGGATCGTCGGGCAGTAGGCCGCGGCGACACGCAAGCCGAAACCCGTTGTCGGGTAGAGGTAGGTGAAGAAGTTCGCCACGTCGAAGCGCGCCGCGTTCGCGTGTAGCCACGGCACGAGCCCGGGAAGGTCGGGCCCTTCGACGCGAAGCCAGTCCCGCTGCACCAACAGCGGCACGTTCGGATTCCCAAGCACGCGCCCGTGCAGCGGCCCGAACTGCTCAGCCGAGCGTGGCGCGCGTACGCGTAGTCGGTGCACCGTGACACCGTTCAGTTGCGACTCCCCCTCCGGGAAATGATCGGCCCAATCGACGTAACTCTTGGCGCAGGACGTAACGACCTCGACGTGATGGCCACGCGCTGCGAGGTGCTCGGCAACCGAACGGCACGCGGCCTCGCTGCCGCCCGCGACTTCTTCGCCGTAGCGCTGCACGCTGAACAGGATCTTCACGCGCCGACCTTCGGGCGGGCGACTGCGTCACGGATCGCGGCCAGCATGCGGGTGGTGATCGCCTCCGCCTCCCATTGCACGGCGCGCGCCTTGCCGCGTGCCACCAATTCGCTACGCAGGTCGCGATCGACGAGCACACGTCGCGTCGCCTCCGCGAGGTGTGTGGGGCCGGAGTCGGGTGGAAGGACGATTGCGGCATCGCCCGCGGTCTCAGGAATAGCCCCGTAGCACCGCGCGACGACGGGTACACCGAAGTGAAAGGCCTCGATGAGCGGCACACAAAATCCCTCGTGCTCGCTGGCGGTCACGAACACGTCAGCGCGGCGGTAGAAAGTCGCGAGCGCCGCGTCGGATACCTCGCCCGTGAGCCACACGGTGTCGAGGTTCATCGTGTCGATCAGTCGGCGAATCGCACCGCCGTAACGCCGATGCCGATTCGCCCCCGCGATCACCAGACGCGCGAGCGGCATCGCGTTCACGACCAGCAGATGGTGGGCGCCGATCAACAGATCAGGTCGTTTGTGGGGAAGGATCTGGCCGACGAACAACACCATCTTCTCGGGGACCGCAGTCGGGAGCTGTCGTTCCAAGTCTGGGTCAGATGCGGTCTCCATCAGGCGATCGAGCCGCACGGGTGGCGGGCACACCACGACGTCGGCGCGGCCAAGGCCGGCGAGTTCCGCGGCGTTGAATGCAGAATCCGCGAACACGGCGTCCGCCTTCGCGAGGAGCAACGGCAACGCACGTCGGCCTTGATCAAGGAGATCGGCGAACGTCGGATCGATGTGACGGAAGAACGGTGCGGGCGTGATGTTGTGGTACACGACGAACACCCGCTCGCCGCGACGCAGGACAAAGTCGAGCACGCGGGCGTCACCAATCGACGCATGAAAGATCAGCACGTCCGAAGCGCTTCGATGTTCGGGCAACGGGTAGTCCTGGAGTCGCCCGATGTTCCCCTGAAGTCGCTCATCGATGTGAAGCGCGTACACATCCGATTCGACCGCGCCGCGGAGGGCGTCGCGAATGCGTAGTGCGGATTCGGTTACAGCGTCTCCCGGCGACGCGCCAACAAGCACCTGATCGATGTGCATCAACGTGTAGCGATGACGCGATAGTTCTGCGCGCCGAAGACCAGCCCGTTGAGACGCCTGACGTTCTCGTTCGTTATCGCCGAGGCGTCGCCACTTTCGACGAGTCGTTCAGCTTCAGCAGGGAACGCTGTCCACTCGAAAACGACATCGCTGAAACCGGCGTCGCGCAGCACGAAGTCCAGATACACGGGGTGCACCGGCTTCACGTGCGTCGGATCGAGCCAGAACGCACGGGCGTACACATACAGCGACTGCGGATTCGGCGTTTCGAGCACCAACTTGCCGCCGATCGCAAGACGATCATGGGCCAAGGACACGACCTCGAGCAGCTCATTCGGATAGAGGTGCTCGATCACGTGAAGCAAGACGACGGCACCAAGCGAACATGGCGCGCACGCGCGCAGAGCCTCGACGCCGTCGACGAGCTGCACGTTCGAGCCGGCATCATGTGCGAGCGCAACGAGTTCGGTGTCGATCTCGACACCGCGCGCCGCGACACCCCGAGTTGCCAAAAGATCGAGAAACTCGCCGCGCCCCGCGCCGATGTCAAGCACTTCGCCGGGCGCGCCGATGAGTGAATCGGCAAGAGCTTCGTACTCGGCGCGAATCGAGTCAGCGTCACCGCGTGTGGCATTGCCGAACGCGACGCTCGAAAACGGTGGATCGTACGAGCGGCGACGCTCTCGTTGCTCGATGACACGCAGTCGCGCCGACAGGCCGTCGAGCTCGGACAGATGAGCCATCACTGCCGGCACCGAGTTCTCGAGCTGACGAATGACCGCATCAGCTCGCGCCACGGTACGTTCGACCGCCGCAAGTCGGTCCTGAAGCGTGTCGATCTCATGCAACACGTCGGCGTGCACGTGTGCCGGTGGGTCGCTCACCGCGTCGGCAAGCTGGCGGAGCACGGGTGTGAGCGCGCCGGAGAAGTCATTGAGCTGAGCAACGAGCCCGTTGATCTGTCGGCCGACGATCTTGCCTGCCGTCTTGTGCATCACCTCGCCACCCGGCAACCCGGACGAATGATCGATGCGGGCGCGCGAGAACTCACGATCGCGATCAAAATGCGCGAGCGCGGCATGCACCGCGTCGAATCGATCTCGGCCGTCATCACGATCGAGCAGACG
>JAYUFA010000254.1:0-5360 GCA_043738925.1 Actinomycetota bacterium | reverse complement strand
CGGCCCATTCGAGATCGAAGAACAACAGCTGTGTCGACATTGCCGTGGCGCGCTGTTGGAAGTGCGCCATCAACGCACCGTTCTTCGGGTCGACGGTGTCGACTGCGAAACGCAACGACACATAGTTCCCGGCGCGTCCGATCACGTCGGCCAAGGTGTCGAAGTGGCGCATCGTTTCGACAAGTTGTGCTGCGTCGAACGAGGCGATGGCGCCCCGCGTCTGCACCAGCGACGCCACCACAGAATCGGCTCGGTCCAAAAGCGCGTCGATATCGACGCCGTCGAGCAGCGGCTCGATGTCCCAGGCAATGTCGGCCGCTGTGCGGTCGGCGGCGTCGGCGGACGAGTTCGCAAGATCGGCCATAGCGCAAGCTTACGGAGCGACGGTGCGCAGCTGCGCGTGACCGGTGTGTTACGTTCGGCGTCCGCGGCGTTGGGTCGCCTGCCCAGACTCAGGATTGCGTGGATCACCCGGAAATGGCCGACGAGAATGCCCGCACGACCACCCTGCAGCGGTGGCAGCTGACACCGGGTATCAAGTGGCTTGCCATCGCGGAGTTCGTGGTCGGCATCGGTGCTCTTGCGGCGCTCGGCGAGACCAACCCGCTCTACTACCTGTTGATCGTGGGCGTCGCGCTGGTGGTCGTCGCACTTGTGGCTTCGGATCAGCGGCGGCGTGCCCGTGTCGAGCAACAAGCGGTCGATCGCCGCGCTGCCGTGCGTGCCGCGGCGCTTGCGTTGTTATTCGATGGTGGCGATGCCGTCGCGCCGCCGGTAAGCGCATCAGCCCCTGCGGCGCTCCGCGACGAGGGTGGCGTCG
The DNA here is from genome assembly GCA_043738925.1 of Actinomycetota bacterium. Classification (GTDB taxonomy): domain Bacteria; phylum Actinomycetota; class Acidimicrobiia; order Acidimicrobiales; family WLNW01; genus WLNW01. The sequence goes on along the minus strand of JAYUFA010000254.1, from coordinate 4,540 downwards.
GTGGATTGCGATCGGAGCACGAGGCCTTCGTGGCCGCGCTGGTGGAATACGGCACGCGCACCGGCGTGCGCACGATCACGCGCGCCGATGGCGATGGTTGGGCCCGGGCGCGGCGAGTCGAATACGACCTGCTGCGCGCGGCATCGTGTTGCGCGGCGGATGAGCGGTTGGTTGTTGGCGAACTCATCACCTGGGACAGCGTGAGCGTGCTCCACGTGCTCGACACGCCGGTTGGGATGGGCGATGGCGTCGCGCGATCCATCGTGGCGCCCTATGGCCGTTTGCCCGCCGCGACTCGTGTTCCTGTTCGGCGCGACCCGGCGCGTGTCTCGTGTGAGGTCGCAACGTTGGCGCTCGATCCGCGCGTCGCCAACGAGTTCGCGCTCAACCTGCTCTGGCGCGGCATCTACGACCACGCGCGTCGAGGTGGCGCCACCGATGTCGTGTGGACGCTTGCGGCGGACCTGGCGGCGCTGCTGCGCGACCAGTTCGGTTTCCCGATCCAAACACTCGGCGACAACCGGCGCTCACCCGCCGGTGCAGCCGTCACGATCGTGATTCCGCTCCTGGAACTCGAACAGACATTGTTGCGCGATCGGCCCGCCTACTACGGGTGGCTCACCGTCGGCTTCACCGAGAACGAGCGGGCGGCGCTGGCGCTACCGATTGACCTGAGCGGCGCCTACGATCGGGTTTGCGCACACGTGCTGGCCAAGCTCGAACAGGTCAGATCGCCGCTCGTCCTGCAGTAACACCGCCGTCGACGTAGATCACTTGTCCGCTCACGTAGCGGGCGTCGTCGCTGCACAGGAAGGAGATCACATCGGCGATGTCGCGCGGTTCACCGACCCGTTGCATCGGTACGGACTTGCCACGCTCGATGCGGCGCTCGGCGCTGTAGTTCGCGGCGGTGCCCTCGGTGACGATCAGGCCGGGGCCGACCGCGTTTGCACGGATGCCGTGCTCGCCCCATTCGAGGGCCATCTGCTTCGTCAGTGAGATCACGGCGGCCTTCGTGGCCGGGTACACGCCGACACCGGGAGAGTTGGTCCACGCAGCGCCCGACGACAGGTTGACGATCGATCCGCCGCCGCCGGCGATCATCTTCGGCGCGAAAGCGCGACTGCAGAGGACGACGCCGACAATATTGACCGCGATGACCGACGAGATGTCGTCGGGGGTAGCGTCGAGCAACGAGTGAAACCGCCAGATGCCAGCGTTGTTCACCAAGATGTCGCACCGTTCGATGCTCGCCGCGGTTGCTTCGACCGAGGCCCAGTCGGCGACGTTGCACTGACGCGACGTGCCTCCAACCGCGGTGGCAGTGGCCGCAGCCGCGTCGGCGTCGAGGTCGAGCGCGATCACCTCGTGACCGTCTCGTGCGAGCCGCTCCGCGGTGGCCTTGCCGAGCCCACGGCCTGCTCCGGTGATCACGGCGACGCCCATTGGCTCACCCTATCGCTCGTCAGCGAGCGCACAAAGGGCCCGTGGCAGTGCAACACGCACCGCCACGGGCCCTCGAATGAGGATGTGCCTTCTCGCTATACCTTGACGAAGTCGGGGTAGGCGATGGTGCCGATCTCGGAGACGTCGAGGCCTTCGATCTCGTCGGCTTCCTTGCTGCGCATGCCAATCGTCTTCTTGCTGATCGTGAAGAAGATGATGGTCATGATGCTGCAGTAGGCCACCAGCACGAGTGCATCGGTGACCTGCGCCGCGAGCTGGCCGCCTTGGCCGTAGAACAGGCCCTTCACGCCGCCGGCGACACCATTGAGTTGGTCGCCGTAGCTGCCATCGGCGAAGAGCCCAACGGCGAGCACGCCCCACAGGCCGGCAGCACCGTGCACCGCGACCGCGCCGACCGGGTCGTCGACATGAAGCTTGTGGTCGAGGAAGATCACCGTTGCGAACATGACCGCACCGGCGATGGTGCCGATGATCGCCGCGGCCCATGGTGCGACGAACGCACACGGAGCCGTGATGGCCACGAGGCCGGCGAGCAGACCGTTCGCCGTAAGCGACGCGTCAGGCTTGCCGTACTTCCACCAGGCGATGAACATCGCCGAAAGGCAGCCGAACGCCGACGCGAGGATCGTGTTGACGATCACGACGGTGAGCCGCAGATCGGTGCCGGCAAACGTGGACGCGCCGTTGAAGCCCATCCAGCCGACGAGCAGCACGAACACACCGAGGAAGGCCATCGGGATGTGGTGACCGGGGATGGCTTGCGGCGTGCCGTCCTTGGCGTACTTGCCGATGCGGGGGCCGAGGATCTTGGCTCCCCAGAAGGCAGCGACGCCGCCCATGGCATGCACCACGCCGGAGCCGGCGAAGTCGACCGCGCCGTGGCCCCACTTCGGGCCCATGGTGCCGAGCTGGCTCAGCCAGCCGCCGCCCCAGACCCAGTTGCCATAGACCGGGTAGAGGATTGCGGAGACGAACAGACCCCAGACGACGAACGAGCTGAACTTCCAGCGTTCGGCCATGGCACCAGTCGGGATGGTGGCAGTGGCGTCCATGAACACGAGTTGGAAGAAGAAGAACCCGAGCACCGACGTGTCATAGGCGTGTCCGGCGAGGAAGAAGCCGCTGTGCGACAGCACGGCCCAGTTGCCGATGTGCCAGGCGTTGCCGATCGGTAACAACCCGAGCGGTCCGGAACTCGCAGCGCCGAACATCAAGGCGTAGCCGCAGACGAACCAGCCGACCACGCCAAGGGCGAAGATGACCATGTTCATCATCATCGTGTGCGTCGCGTTCTTCGAACGGGTGAAGCCCGTCTCGACGAGCGCGAAGCCGGCCTGCATGAAGAGCACCAGCACGCCGCCGACCATCAACCACACGGTGTTGATCGACACGCGGTCCTTGGCGATCTCCCCCGCGAGTGTCGCGGTTTGCTGATCAGCGGGTGTCTCCGCGGGAAGGATCTGGGCAGGGTCGGTGCTGCTTGACGCGCCGGTGCGGTTGCCGGTCGCGTGGGTCGGCGCCTCGGTCGTGGTTGGTGCCGTGGTGGTGGTTTGCGCGAACGCGCTTCCGCCCACGGCGCCCACGAGGAGCATGGATGACAACCCCAGGACCACCAGGCGGCCTTTGCGGTTGATTGGCGCCGTGGGTAGGCCGTCGCGGCGGGCGATGCGCCGCTCGTGGCGTCGCCACAGCGCCGGTAGTACCAACGATGTCGTCACCAACGACATCAAGATCTGTGTAGACATGTCCAGACTCCGTTCCGTCCACCCCTCGGTGACGGTAGGAAACTAGGAATCGAATGTTTCGGGCGAAGTTCGTCTTTGTGAACGGAAGATTTCTTTTCTGACGGGCGTCTGATCCCCTCGGCGGCAGGACGCCCTTTGTTGAACGAACATACGTTCGTTATAGTGTGCCCGTGGGCTTCAATAATCCCGACGTGTCCTGGCGTCAGATCGAACGAGCGCTCTCCGATCGGGCCCTACCGCGTGGCGCCCAGTGGAACGATCGTGACGGCGCTCCGTTTGGCGACGGTGGTGACAGTCCGGCCTGGTCACGCAAACGGGCACCCTATGAAGCCTCGACGCCAGTGCCGCCCGTCACGCACACCGTGCCGACGCCGCCATCGGGCACGTACACCGTGCCGACGCCGCCATCGGGCACATACACCGTGCCCTATGCCGAGTTGCACTGTCACTCGAACTTCAGCTTCCTCGACGGAGCGTCGCACCCCGAGGAGTTGGTCGAAGAAGCCGTGCGGATCGGTCTCGACGCGCTCGCCCTCACCGATCACAACGGCTTTTACGGTGTGGTGCGCTTCGCCGAAGCCGCGCGGGCCCATGGGCTTCCCACCGTATTCGGGGCCGAGATCACCCTCGGCATCACGGGTGCATACGAGCCAGGTCAGGCCGATCCACACGGTCAGCACCTGGTGGTCTTGGCCCGTGATCACGTGGGCTACGCGCGGCTGGCGCGTGCGCTCAGCGAAGCACAGCTCGCGGGGGAGAAGGGCGCGCCGCGTGCCTCGCTCGATCTGCTCACGGCTATCGGTACCGCAGGGGGTTCCACGACCGATCACTGGGTGGTGCTCACTGGTTGTCGCAAGGCGCCGGTGCCCGCGGCGCTCGAGCAGCATGGGCCGCAGGCGGCGCGGCGCGTGCTCGACGATCTTGTCGCGCGCTTCGGTCGCGACAATGTGGTCGTCGAGCTGTGGGATCACGGCCACCCGCTCGATTCGGCGCGCAACGATGCGCTCGTCGAGCTCGCCGTTGGCGCGCACCTCGACCTCATCGCCACGAACAACGTGCACTACCACCGGCCGGCACGCCGCAAGTTGGCCACGGCCATCGCCGCGGTGCGAGCGCGGCGCAGCCTGGGTGACATCGACGGTTGGTTGCCCGCGGCATCGAGCGCCCACCTGCGTTCCGGGGCCGAGCAGCTTGCGCGGTTCGCGCGCTATCCGGGGGTGGTCGAGCGAGCATCGATGCTCGGGCTTGCGTGCGCGTTCGACCTTTCGCTCGTCGCGCCCAACTTGCCGCCGTTCGCTTGTCCGGCCGGTCTTGACGAGATGGCGTAT
>JAYUFA010000253.1:0-2020 GCA_043738925.1 Actinomycetota bacterium | reverse complement strand
GGCTGGTCACGATGGGCCCGGAGAAAACGATGCCAAGCGCGGCGCCGACGGCGAGCATCGCCGAGATGAGACCGATGCCACCCGCGACACGCCGGGCCGGTAGCTCGTCGCGGATGATGCCGAACGACAAGGGAACAATCGCACCCGCGAGACCCTGCAGGATGCGCGCCGCGACGAGCAGTCCAATGGTGTTCGCGAGCGCGGCCAAGACGGTGCCCAACGCAAGCACGAACAAGGAGGCGAGCATCACGCGGGAGCGGCCGAACATATCGCCGAGGCGGCCGATGATCGGTGTCGCGACCGACGACGACAACAAGAACCCGGTCACGATCCAGGTGGTGGTCGTGGCGCTTGCGCCGAGGTCGCGCTGAATGGTCGTGAGTGCGGGCACCACCAGCGACTGCTGCAACGAGAAGCCGAACGCGATCAGCGCCAGGACGACCAGCGTGATCACCTCGCGTGCAGCGCGTGTCGTGTCCCTTTCGCGTGCAGCGCGCGCCGTGTCACCTCGCTGCATGTCCCCCACACGCGGCACCCTACCCGTCGTATGTTCTTGGGATGGAGATCTGGCAGAACCTCGGCTTCACGCCGCCTGAGATGCTGGTCGACCTCGCGATCGCAGCTGAGGCCTCGGGCGTTGATGGCGTGAGCCTGCCCGAGCATCTCGTAACGCCGACCGTGATCGACACGCCGAACCCGTACGTGCCCGCCGGCGGAGCGGGCTACGCGCCCGATACGCCGTTCGTTGATCCGTTCGTTGCCTTCGGGGCGATCTCCTCGCGCACGACAACGCTGCGGATGCTCGCGAACGTGTATGTGTTGCCGCTGCGCAATGTGTTCGTGGCTGCGAAGTTGGTGTCGAGCGCCGCCGTGTTGTCCAAAGGTCGCGTTGTCCTTGGCGTGGGAATTGGATGGCTACGCGAGGAATTCGTCGCCGTCGGCGCATCCTTCGCCGATCGCGGCGCGCGGGCCGACGAGATGCTGGCGTTGCTCCCTCGGCTCCTCGCGGGCGAGATCATCGCGTCCGACTTGACCCACCATCAGTTCGCCGAGGTGCGCATGCGTCCCGCCGTGTCGACTCCAGTGCCGATGCTCGTGGGCGGAGCGTCCGACGTTGCCCTGCGACGAGCGGCGCGGGCCGACGGATGGATTGGTGTCAACTACACCGAGTCAGACCTCGTGCCGATCCTTGCTCGGCTGCGTGCGGCACGAGAGCTCCTCGACAACGCTGACCGCCCGTTTCAGGTGGTCGTGTCACGTCCGCCCGACTGTGACACGGCGATGGTGCGTCGTTACGAGGCGGCAGGCGTTACGGGCATCGTGAATCGACCGACGATCTTCACCGTCGGGGAGGATGCAACGATTGATCAACATGGCGAGGCGATGCGCGATTTCGTGGGGCTCGTCCGCGGCTGATACCGAGACGAGACGGAGGCGAGTCGACCCGATAACACCGAGACGAGAGCGAGTCGACCCGACGATACGGTTCAGGTCTGCAGGTCGAGGGTGGCGTCGGCGAGCCATGCCAACTCGTCGCGCGACGCGGTGGGCATGTTCTGGTCGAGCGATCCCGCGGTGAGTCGTAGCACGAACTTCGACAGCCCTTCGTCGATATGGGCGCGTAGCAGGTCGCGTAGCTGCTGACGGCCTACTGGTAGCAACGAACGCGGATCGGCGTCGGGTCGGCGCGCTTTCATCATCGCGAGCGCGCTCGCGCTGGGCTCGACGCGTGAATAGCCGAGGCTCAGCCCGAAGTGTTCGGGGTCGAGGCGGCGCCCGGCGTCGGCCGCGGCTTTTTCGATGACGCGGCGCGCGTCGCCGGCAGCCGCGGGTTCAAGCATCGCGCCTAACCAGCCGTCACCCAGTCGGCCGGCTCGCTCGAGCGCCGCCGGCCCCATGCCACCGAGCCATATTTCGAGTGGGTTCTGGCGCGGCAATGGCCGCACTTCGATGGCGTCGTACTGATACGGGCCAAACGTCGCCGTGACCGCCTCACCTGACCACCAGGCGCGCACCAGGC
>JAYUFA010000252.1:0-2021 GCA_043738925.1 Actinomycetota bacterium | reverse complement strand
GACGGCACACCAATCCCCGCCGCAGTCGCAAGACGGTTGGCGTGCGAACACGGCGTGATCCCAGTCGTGTTCGGCGGGGACAGCGTCCCGCTCGACATGGGCTCCAAACGCCGCTTCGCGACCGCCGCACAACGCCGCGTACTTTGGGTCCGGAGCCCGACATGCGAATTCGCTGGATGCACCGTACCCGCCGGCGCCTGCCGAGCCCATCACCTCGACCCATGGATTCGGTCGCAGGTCACCGACTACGCCGGGCTCGCGTGGGCGTGTCACACGCATCACAGCTACATCCACAACGACGGCTGGCAACTCCGTGCCGGACCGAACAACACCATCGAAACCTACCGACCCGACGGCACCCAATATCACCCACCGCGCGCTACGGCCGGTACCGGGCCACCTGACGACCCGCCCATAAGTGAACCGCCCACAGTCGAACCGAACGCGGCCGACCCGCCAACGGGCGAGCAGCCCACGGTCAAACCGCTGCCCCCTGCCGACCCGATCGCTGCCGAACCATCGACGGTCGAACCGTCGACTGGCGAGCCGACCGCTGCCGACCCGTCCATGGCCGAGCCGGGGGCTGCCGACCCGCCCGCGGTGCAACGCGCCCACGAACACCCACGCCGCGACGCCGCATAGGCAAGGAGTCGGACGCGGATAGTGCACGCCACGATCAACAGGTCATCGACGCGGATATCGCCCAGCATCGCCGTCCAACGGATCGAGTTGTGCACGGAGACCGCGCATTGCCGCCACACACCGTTCGCCGCGCAGTTCCCGGACAGGACGTGCTCAAACCCGGCGCCTTCTTTCAAGTCACGGATCGCGAGCTCGACGACTGCGCGGCGGCGTCAGAAGCCAACACCGTCCCAGTCCAGGGGGCCTTTCAGGCGGATACGCGACCTACCTCACACCCCAGCAATCAGTGGATCGAGGTTGAAGCGTCACATATCGAGGGAACGACCGACGCGACCGCGGTGCGTGGCGGCATCGCCCCATGCCGCGGCAAGTGCCCAACCGCGTTTCATCCACAAGTGCAGGTCGTACTCGAACGTGTAGCCGATAGCGCCGTGGCATTGCAGCGCCGTACGCGCCGCCTTGTCGACCGCGTCGGACGCCACTGCCTTGGCCACAGAAACGTCACGGGCGCGGTGCGGCGTGGTGTTCGCGAGCGCGTACGCGGCGACGTAGGTGAGCGGACGTGCAAACTCGACGGCGAGCAATGCGTTGGCCAGTTGATGCTTGACGGCCTGATACGAGCCGACGATCTTGCCGAACTGTTCGCGTTGACCGACGTATTCGACCGTGACATCGATGAGGCGCTGAGCGATGCCGACGCATTGCGCGGCCGCAGCGAGCGCGCCGCGATCGCACGCGTCGACGACAGCCTGTTGGGCCTGATCACCGGAAGCGATCTGGGTGGACGGCGATGGTGTCCAGGAGACCGAGAACAGTCGACGCGAGTAGTCGACCGATCGTTGAGCGGTCAGTGACACCTCGGCACGCGGCACGGCGTGCAACGCGCCCTCGTGCACGAGCAGCAACACATCGCATTGGTCGGCGTAGAGCACGTACGGCGAACCGATCCCCACGCCAACGATGGCCTCGCCGGCTCCGGCCTTCGTCAACCACGCCGACTCGCCCACTTCGGCGAGCAGCGGTAGAGCGACCGCGGTGTGCTCAATGAGAACGTCGGGCAGCGCAGCCCGGCCAGCTTCCTCCTGTAGCAGCACGAGGTCGACCTCGTTCATGCCGAGGCCCCCCACACCTTCCGGAGCGGTGAGCGCGCCCACACCCATGTCAACGAGCATGCCCCACAATCCGGGGACACGGCCCGAGTCATTCGTCCACGCGTCGCGCACGACCTCGGGTTTGCACTCTTTGGCAAGAAGATCGCGGACCGCGTCGCGAAAAAGCAGCTGATCGTCGGTGAAGGCAAAGTGCATGGTCGGTCCTACCGCGGCAGGCCGAGCACGCGCTCGGCGATGATGTTGCGTTGGATCTCGTTCGTGCCCGCG
>JAYUFA010000251.1:0-5367 GCA_043738925.1 Actinomycetota bacterium | reverse complement strand
GAAGCGGGCGGCTTGGTGTGGTTCGAGCCCGCGTCGCGCGTCATCTACCTGATCCCCGACCGACTGGCGGTTCGCGATCTTGCGTTCTTCCTCGGGCGTTGGTCACCGGCATGGAACCGAGCGAGCGAACGAGCGTTCTTTGCCAAGCACGGCGTGAACGACCTCACCGATCCGTATGAAACCTGGCGATATCCCGACGCGCATCGGGCGTACGCCTGGCTGCCCATCGGGCGACCTGTGGCCAAGCTGGTGCGACGCCCGGTCGCAGGCGGCGTGGCGCGTCGCTTCGATCGTTTTGTCGGCCGTCACGTCGCACAATTCGTGCAGCGCACTGCACCGCGCTGGCAAGGCGACGGCGCCGCGCCGTGACCTACATCGCTCAGACGTATCCGCAGCTCGCGCAGCAGCGGTCCGTTGGTACGCCTTACGCGTTCGCTGCGTCACCGCGCGCGCATGTCACGATCGTGGCGCTTTCGATCAGTCGAGTTGGTCGTCGAGGACGTGGTCGCGGTAGCGGTCTGCGGGTGCTTCGCCGTTCCACACGCTGTCGAAGCTCCAGTCGGGTTGTTTGGCGAGGTGGTGTTCGTCCCACATCGCTTCTGACCCAGATATCGCGACGAGTTCTGCGATGAGTGTCGGCTCGACGCGAGGCGCCGCATGCTCGCGGTGCGCCGTGAATTCGTCGGCGAATGCTTCGATGATCGACTCGACGGTGACCTGTTGTTGGGTGGCAAGGAAACAGCGTGCGCCGTCGGCGACGGTTCGTAACCGCTTCGTGAGGATGTCGAAATCCTGTGGGGTGGCGTCGTTGTGGCCGATACGGACGAGCCGTTCGGCGATGGTGAGTCCGTCTTGTTTGCATGGAGTGCATTGGCCGCAGGATTCGGTGGCGAGGAACCTCGCGACTCCGCACGCAACGGCGACCATGTCCGCGGTGTCGTCGAACACGATGAACCCGCCCGAGCCGGGTCCGATGCCAAGGGGTTGCATGTCTTCGTAGGTGATGGGGGTGTCGAGTTGGTCCGCGGTGATGACACGATTCGATACGCCCGCGAGGACGGCTTTGATGCTGCGCCCACCGGCACAGCCGCCGCCGATCAGTTCGATGGCGTCGCGCAAGGTTGTGCCGGCGATGATCTCGCCGATGCCGGCTCGGGTGGTGTCGCCGGTGATCGTGCACACGAACGTGCCCGGGGTTTGGGTCGTGCCATCGGTGCGGAACCAGTCGGCGCCCCGCGCGAGGATGTGGGCGACGTTGGCCATGGTTTCGACGTTGTCGACCAACGCCGGTGGGGCGTCGGTTGCTCCGGCCATTTGCACCCGCCCGCTCAGATTCGACGCTGGTGCGGCCTCGAAGTCGTGTTGGACGACTTCGGTGACCCCTCGGCGCCACGGTGGCGCGATGCGGGGGAACGGGAATCGGCCGTCGACCACTTCGAGCAACGCGGTTTCTTCGCCGTAGAGGTACTCGTCGGGTCCCTCGCACAACCGGATCGTGATCGCTTCGCACCATCCGGCGGCGACGATCTCGTCGACCGCTCGCCGCGCCGACGCCACGACCGCTACCTCTTTGTGTTTCACGCCGATGACGATCTCGTTCGCCCGCACGGCCCGCGCGGCGATCAAGGCGCCCTCGATGACCTGATACGGGTTGGTGAGCAAGATGTGGCGATCTTTGAACGTGCCGGGCTCGCCTTCGGCCGCGTTGACGACCACGGTCGTCGCGAATACATCGGAGTGAAACGCCAGCACGGTTTGCCACTTGCGACCGGTCGGAAACCCAGCGCCACCGCGGCCGCGCAATCCTGATTCGTTGATGACGGCCACGACCTCGGCCGGCTCGAGCGCGCGGGCGGCGGTGAGACCTCGACCGCCTCGCGCTCGGACGTAACGCTCAAGTGATCCAATCGTGGTCGGAACAGTGACCCGATGCACCCGTCTCGCTGCGCTCATCGGGCACCGTAACTCATTGCACGCCACCCAAATCCGCGGGGTCAGCGCAACTCGCCCACACGCGGCTGGTGCCCAGCGCGGCGGGGCCGTTCATTCTTGTTGGCCGCGTTTTCGGGCCGGCCCGCGTGTCGACGCGAGGTTGTGTGCGGTGTTGATGAGCGCGACGTGGGTGAAGGCTTGCGGGAAGTTCCCGACGAGTCGCTCGCGGCGCGGGTCGTATTCTTCGGCGAGGAGGCCGACGTCGTTGGCGAGTCCGCACAGTCGTTCGAACAGCGCCTCGCCTTCGGCGCGACGGCCCTGCAGTATGAGGTTGTCGGCCAACCAGAACGTGCATGGCAAGAACGCGCCTTCGCCGCCGGGTAGGCCATCGACGTCGCCGCGGCTGTCGGCGGCGTAACGCATCACGAATCCGTCGGCGCACAGCCGTTCTTGGATCGCGGCGATTGTGCCAGTCACTCGCGGGTCGGTCGCGGGGAGGAACCCGACGAGTGGGATCATAAGCACGCTGGCGTCGAGACGGGCGTCGCCGAAGGACTGCGTGAAGGACGCTTGTGCGGGGTCGTAGCCGTTGGTGCACACCTCGGCGTGGATGTCGGCGCGTAGGCGCTTCCATCGGTCGCCTGGTCCCGGCAGCCGGAATTGTTCGACGGCTTTGACGGCACGGTCGGCGGCGACCCACGCCATGACTTTCGAGTGCGTGAAGTGCCGGCGCGGCCCGCGTACTTCCCAGATGCCTTCGTCGGGATCGCGCCAGTGGCCCTCGAGGAAGTCCATGAGGGTGGTTTGCAGCGCCCACGCCGAGGGGTCGTCGGCGACGCCGGCACGGCGGGCTTGATGAAGGCAGTCCATGACCTCGCCGTACACGTCGAGTTGGAACTGCTCGGTCGCCGCGTTCCCGACCCGTACGGGACGCGAGCCCTCGTACCCGGGCAACCAGTCGATGGCGAGTTCGGGCAAGCGCCGTTCCCCGGCGGGGCCGTAAAGCGTTTGGAGCTGTTCGGGTGCACCGGCCGCGGCACGCAACAGCCAGTCGCGCCAGGCGACGGCTTCGTCCTCGTAGCCGCCGAGCATGAGCGCGTAAAGACTGAAGGTGGCGTCACGTAACCAGCAATACCGGTAGTCCCAGTTTCGGACCCCGCCGATGTCTTCGGGTAGCGATGTCGTCGGCGCCGCGACCAACCCACCCGTGGGACCGTAGGTAAGGGCTTTCAAGGTGATGAGCGACCGGACAACAAGGTCGCGATGTGCTCCCGTCGTGGTGCACTGATTGGACCACTCCTGCCACCACGATGTCGTGTCGTCGATCGCGCGGGCGGCGTCGATCGGACGCGGCGCGGGTTCATGGGAGCGATGCCAGCTGAGCACGAACGGAATCCGTTCTCCGGCGGCGATGTCGAACTCGGCCACCGTCGAGAGGCCCTCGCCGTATGTCGCGACGGGCGTGCGCAGGGAAAGCGAGTCGGGGCCGGCGATGGCCTGCAACGCGTCGTCGTGCTGGCGCACCCACGGTATCGAACGCCCGTAGTCGAATCGGACGGTGAGATCCATACGCATGTTCACCTTGCCCGACACGCCCTCGACCATTCGCACCACGTGGGGGGCGTCACTGCGGACCGGCATGCAATCCACGACGCGGACGGCGCCCTCGCGTGTGCTGAACGTTGTCTCCAACACCAGCGTGCCATCGCGATAGCGCCGCGACGTGGCTCGCCCGCCGCTCGCAGGAGCGATCCGCCACTCGCCGTTCTCGGGTCGACCGAGCAGCGCCGCGAAACATGCACCGGAGTCGAACCGTGGCAGGCACAGCCAATCGATCGAACCCTCGATCGAAACAAGCGCCGCGGTCTGCGTGTCGCCGATGAGGGCGTAGTCCTCCAGTTTCACGGTCGTCACGCGGGCAGCGTGAGTGGTGTGTCCTCGATGCGTCGGCATGTGTCCGCGGTGCAGGTGCGCATGGCGTCGAGGCGGGCGTGTAGTGCGGCGAGTCGCGCCGCGCTGGTTGTCTTGGCGAGATTGTGCAACTCGTCGGGGTCGGCGACGACGTCGTAGAGCTCGCGTTCGCCGGTGACGTATTCGACGTAGGTGTACCCGGCGATACGCAACCCGGCGAACTCGGGGATGTTGCCCACCGCGGGCGCGGTGGCCGCCAGCGTCGTCGACGCCGAATCATCGCTGGGGGTTTGCCCGCCCTGGTCTTGGTCGTCGGGTTCGAGTTGGCCAGCACCGGGGCGATCAGCGACCGTCGAAGCAGTCGACCAATGCTCCAACAGATAGGCGTTGCGCCACACCGACGGCGGGGCGACGATATGAGCGGTGCCCGCGGGTTTCGCCGTAAGGAACCCGACCAAAGAACGCCCGTCAGGGTTGTCGGCCAGAGTGGTCGCGCCGAGCGCCGCGATCGTGGGTGCGAGGTCGATGTTGCCAGTCAACGCCGACACGTGCGCGCCCGCTGCGATGCCCGGACCGCGGACCAGCAACGGCAGGTGGATGTCGGTTTCGTACGCGGTCTGTTTGCCGGCTGGCATGCGGTGCTGACCGAGATGGAAGCCGTTGTCGGAGGTGAAGATGATGACCGTGTTGTCGAGCTGCCCGTTGGCGCGCAACGTGTCGATCAGACTCGCGACACCGCGATCGACCTCTTGGAGCGACTGCGCGCGTTTACGAGCCAGCACGTCGATCTGGTCCTGGCGTTTTGGGCCGAGCAGCGGCAACGCACGGATGTAGTCCGGTTTGTCGCTCACGTCAGTTTCGTTGAACGACGGATCACGTAGCGCCTTCAAACCGGGGAACGCGTTGACGTCTTGGGGCGCGGGCGTGGCCGGCTGATGCGGGGCGTACACCGCGAGATACGCGAAGAACGGCTTCTTTGCTTTCGCCGCGTCGTTCATCAACGCCTTCGTCTGCGCGACGTACACGTCCGTTCCGTAGTCGGCGGGCGTGTGACCGTGGCTGACCTGGGTGGCGTTGACGTTGAGCGTGTAGTCGTACTCGCCGTACGCGTTGCCCTTCGTCGAACTCGCCCACCGATCCCAACCCGGCGGGATGAACGACACATCCGCCGTGTTCGGATACCCGTTCAGATATTTGCCGAACAATCCCGTGACATACCCGGCGTCGTGCATCGCGGTCGCGACCGTCGCGTTCTCGACGCCCGAACCGTGCGCTGTCTCGAACCCGCCGTTCTTCGCGTCGTTCGTCAACACCCCCGTGTTGTGCGAGTACTGCCCACGCAGAATCGACGTGCGCGCCGGACAACACAACGTGACGTTGTCGAACTCGTCATCGAAGGTCATGCCCGCGTCGCCGACCAACGCACGGACCTGTGGCACATACTGCAAGTCGTCGAAACGCATGTCGTCGGCCAACACGAACAACACGTTCGGCTTCGACGCCGCCAACCCCGACGTCGACGAC
>JAYUFA010000250.1:0-2027 GCA_043738925.1 Actinomycetota bacterium | reverse complement strand
CGTCCAGTTCAACGGGTTTGCCGGCAGATACATGTTCCATTGCCACAACCTCGAACACGAAGACATGGCGATGATGGCCAATTTCCAAATCGTCGACTAAAAGCCCGCAACCCGTCGGACACTTGGGGCCGTTGTCTGTGACGGTGACTGGGCGTTGCTGACGGTGCCATCCCGTCAGGTCCGGGCAATTTTGTGTCACCGGCGCGTTGTGACCGTTTGATTTCTGGGTAGAAAGCGGGTCGGCTCTCAGCGTGCACACAGCTAGGGCTGGCACACTTGCATCCGAGCTTGACCGTCAAGCGTCAACCCGATCGGAGTAGAGCCGAACGTGAACAGGAGTCTCATCGCCGCCAGCGCCATCGCCGGTGTTGCAACGATCGACCTGCATCATAACGACGGGAAATGGGGGCGGGTCTGAACGCGGCGGCAACTTCGACTGCTGACACGCCGTTCGCGGTGACGACGACGGGTTTGACGAAACGCTTCGGTGACCGCTCGGTGGTTGCCGGCCTTGACCTCGCGATCCCTTCAGGCTCGGTCTGCGGCCTCATCGGGCCGAACGGCGCAGGCAAGACCACGACTATTCGCATGCTGCTCGGCCTCCTGCGCCCTACGTCGGGCGACGGCGCGGTGCTCGGTCACGCGTTGAACGAGCCGACTGAGTACATGGCGCGAGTCGGAGCCTTGATCGAATCACCGAGCTGTTATCCGACGCTGTCCGGTCGGGCGAACCTGAAGGTCCTGGCTCGGCTTGGCGGTATCGACGAATCGAGAATCTCCAGCGTCCTTGAACGTGTCGATCTCACCGATCGCGCCGGCGACGCGTACCGCACCTATTCGTTGGGCATGAAGCAACGGCTCGGCATCGCCGCCGCGCTCCTTCCCCAGCCCTCGCTGCTCGTACTCGACGAGCCAGGAAACGGACTCGACCCGGCGGGCATAGTTGAGATCCGTGGGCTGATGAAATCGTTGTCCGATGACGGGATCACGATCCTGGTGTCGAGCCACTTGCTGGCCGAAGTCGAGCAGGTTTGCGACCACCTGGTGATGATCAGCAACGGGCGCCTCGTCTTCCAAGGACACGTCGACGACCTGCTCAGCGGCCAAAGCGCCGAACTCCTCGCCCGGACCGAACATCCCGAGGACCTTGCGGCCTTACTCGCACTTGTCCGCGACACCGGACATATGGCGCGCATCATCGACGGCACGCTCACGGTGACTGCGGATGTCGACTGGGCTGGCGAACTCAATCGACTCGCGGCGCGAGCGTCGATCACGCTCGTCCATTTGAGCGAGCGCCGACCAACCCTCGAGGAGGCGTTCTTCACCATGACCGGTGCCGCAACTGACGACGCGAACCTCGACGACGCACAGGCCCCGCGCTGATGACGATGATTCTGCGCGCCTTTCGCAGTGAATGGGTGAAGTTGCAGCGCCGCACGCTTCTCATCGGCACATACGCGGCACTCCTGGCCATCGCGGCGTTCTTCACGGTTCTCGTGTTCGCCCGCGCCGGCCATCCTTCCAACGGCGACAGGGACCGCTTCGTCAGCCTCGCGGAGCTGGCGCAACCAGGCGGACTCGTCCACGGCCTCAACCGGGCGGCGGTGCTGCTGGGCATTGTGGCCTTCGGTGTCGCCGCCGCACAGATGGCCAGCGAGTTCAGCCTCGGCACCATCCGCCAGCTCCTCGTTCGTCAACCGCGCCGATCGACGCTCATCGCGGGCAAGCATCTTGCCACCCTCACTTTTCTGGCCGGCGCAGTCGTTGTTGCGATGGTCAGTGCAGGCGTCGCGGCCATCGTCATGGCACACGTTCGACACATCTCGACGTCGGCGTGGAGTTCATCCATGGGTCTCGCCGACCTAGGCCGCTCCGTAGGCAACATCGCCCTCGCGACCGCTGGATACGCCACGCTCGGGATGATCGTCGGGCTCGTCCTGCGATCCCCGGTCATGTCGGTGATGTTCGGGCTCGTCTACCTCCTGATAATCGAGAACGTATTCAGCGCCGTCGTCAGCGGCGCG
>JAYUFA010000249.1:0-14364 GCA_043738925.1 Actinomycetota bacterium | reverse complement strand
CGCTCGTGCCCGACCAAATTGCGCGTTGGATGCCACGCCGCTACCTGTCGCTGGGCACCGACGGCTTCGGACGCAGCGACACACGCGACGCGCTCCGTCGTTTCTTCGAAGTCGACGCCGCGCACCTCGTCGTCGCCGTGCTCGCCGAACTCGCCGCCAACGGCGACATCGACCACGCCGTTGTCCAACAAGGCATCGACCGTTACGGCATCGACCCCGACGCAGCCGACCCCGCCGACATCGACACCCAACCCCGCATCCCCCAGCCAAGCGCAGCGCCCGCAGCGATGCGTCGCGCCACCGACGACTGACCGCGAGTACGTCAGACTGCGCGCAAAGCGTCCTCGTACACCGCGAGCGTTTGCGCCGCGACCACGGCGGGTGCGCACTCGGAGTCGCTCTTTCGCTTCGCGGCGGCTCCCATCGCAGCGCGGCGCGACGGGTCGCGCAACAGCGCGATGACCGCGTCGGCTATCGCCTGCTCGTCGCGGGCAGGGATCAACAGGCCGGTGACACCATCGTCAACCGCCTCGGGTAAAGCTCCGACGTTGGTGGCAATCACCGGTTTCGCATAGGTGTACGCAAGCGCGATCACCCCGCTCTGCGATGCATCGGTATAAGGAAGCACCACCACGCTCGCCCGACGAAAGAGCACCGCAGCCGCGTCGTCGCTGATGTATTCGTTGTGCACATCAAACGCCGATGGATCTTCCATGAGCGCTCGGTAGCGATCAAAGTCCTCCCCGCGGCCGGCGATGACCAAACGCGTATCGGGCACGGCCGCGCGAATCCGTGGCATCGCTCGAATGAGGTAGTCGAGCCCTTTGTACTCCCAGATGCGACCAAAGAACAAGATCTCGTTGCCGGCTTCGACCACTTCAACATGGAGTTGCTCGTCGCCGAGTCGTATGTGCGGGATCACCACCACACGCTCGATGTCGACCGGGTGATGGCGCACGAGGGCCTCGCGCAGCACCTCCCCGTGGACGATCAACCGAACGGCACGCCGGTACCCGATGCGCATGATCCACAGCGGGGTCTTGCCACTCTCCTTGTCGCCTGAGTGTGGGGTCGGGTCGTGCACGGTCACGACGAGCGGCCAACGTCGCAAGCAGCCAAGCGCGAGGTTGAACCAGAGTTGGCCGTGTTGCAGGTGGATCAGATCGGGACGAAACCGGCGGATGGCTCGGTGCATCCGCCACACCGATCGCAGCTGGGCGACCGGTTGACGAAGCCGTGGCCGCCGAAATGATGCGTCGGTGACCCCGGCCGGCGCCGAACGTCCCGCCACGAACTCGTCGGGCACCACGAACAGCACGTCAGCCGAGCTCCCTAGGGCGTCGACAAGTAACAGCGAGTACTCGCGAAACTCGTAGGACACGTACGCCACGCGCCGCCGCTCGACCATGGGTCCGAGAGTATCGGTTCGCGACCACGCCACCAGCCGGTTCGCTACCGCATGCCCTGTGTCGCCGACCGGCGGGGCGGCGCAGGCGGTAGCGTTGACTCATGGCATCCCTGAACGGCGGCACCTTGCGCGTCACCGGAAACGCGGACGCCGACGAGTTGCTCAACCACGACCCGCTGGCCCTGATCTTCGGCATGCTCCTCGATCAGCAAGTGCCCATGGAATGGGCCTTCAATGCGCCTCACACCCTGCGACAGCGTCTCGGGGGTCTCGATGTGCATTCCATTGTTGCCGCCGGACCTGAAGCGCTGATTGCCGCTTTCTGTGAGAAGCCGGCGTTGCACCGCTACCCCGCGTCGATGGCAAAGCGCGCCTATTCGCTTTGCGAATTCCTACTTGAGAACTACGGCGGCGTGCCGATTGACCTGTGGCATGGCGTGCATGACGGTGGCGAGCTGTATCGACGCATTCGAGCACTTCCGGGGTACGGCGACGAGAAAGCAAAGATCTTCCTCGCCCTGCTCGCGAAGCGCTTCGACGTGCGACCGAGCGGATGGGAAGCTTTTGCTGGCGCGTTCGCCGATGACACCCCTCGTTCTGTCGCCGACATCGACAGTGCCGACGCGCTGGCCCGTGTGCGCGTTTGGAAAAAGGCACAAAAGGCAAAGGGTAAGAGCAAACAGGACTGACCCACCTGCAACGGCCGCGTTCCCCACCGCTGCCCCCAAGGAATGATCCGACCGTGATGTACGAAACCACCCAAGCCGAGGCACCCGGTCTCGAAGAGTACCTACGCGCCCTCCGCAGCCGGTGGTGGGTCGTGCTCCTCGCGATGCTCATCGGGCTCATCGGCGCCTCCCTCTTCGCGTCGTCGCGCACGGCAAGCTACGAAGCATCAGCAAAGGTCACGCTCGGCCCCACGCCGTCTGGCGGCAGCCTCAACCAACCCGTTGCACCCGACACCGCCACCGAGGCCGACAAGCTGAAGTCCACCGCCGTCGCGCAGCTCGTACACAACCAGACGGGGTCCACCGCGTCGGCCAACGATCTGCTCGGCGGACTCACGGTTACCTACCTCGCGCAACGCAACGTGCTCGACCTCACTTACGCGAGCCACGACCCGGCGGCCGCGCAGAAGCTCGTCAACGCGTTCGCCACCGAGTACTCCGCCAAGCGCGAGGCCGAAGCCAAGAGCATCTACGCCACCGAGATCGCTCGGTTGCAAGCCGAATCCAAGACCCTGACCGATCAGGTCACCGCGTTGAACGCGCAAAAGACGCCGTTGGTCATCGAACAAAGCGATCTGGGCCGCACATCGGGCCTGACCGATGAGCAGCGCAACCGCCAAAACGCGCTCCCCGGCTTGATCCAGAACTACGACTCCCAGATCAACGCAGCGCAGCTTCGCTTGGCCACCGTACAGAACAACATCTCCGATGCGCAGCGAGCCGCGGACACACGACAGAAGGCCGCGGAGGTCACCCGCGAGGCAACGCTGCCCACCACTGCCGTTGGGGTCAGTAACAAGCTGCTGAAGATCGCCGGGCTCATGCTCGGGCTCATCGCTGGCATGGTGGCCGCGTTCACCCTCGCCCGCCTCGACCACTCCGCAACCGACGCCAGCAAGGTCGAAGAAGCCGCGGGCGCGCCGGTGCTCGCCAACGTGCCGGCGTTCCGCTGGACCCGCTCCACCGGGGTCAACGCGCTCGTGATGGTCACCAATGGACGTTCGCTGCGGATGCAGCGTGCCCGTGAGTCGTACCGTCGCCTGCGTACATCGCTTCAGCTGATCGTGACCAAGTCCGGTCGCAATAGCATCGTGGTCACGAGCGCGCATCCGAGCGAGGGCAAAAGCGTCACCGCAGCCAATCTTGCCATCGCCAACGCGCAGGCTGGGAAGCGCACCGTGCTGGTTTCCGCCGACTTGCGTCGCCCGTCGATCGAGCGGTTGCTGTCGGTGCCCAACGACAAGGGCTTGTCCGACTGGCTCGCCGAGGAGACCGAGGCGGTCGTGCAGGAACTGCCGTCGATCCCGAACCTCTCGGTCATCGTGGCCGGCAACCAGCTCGACGGCCCCGGCGAACTGTTGGCCTCGCCCCGTCTGGCTTCGTTGATCCAAGACCTCGAAGCCGAGTACGAGCTCGTCATCCTCGATACACCACCGGTGCTCGCCACTGCCGACGCGGCCACAGTCGCCGGCGCCGTCGGCGGTGTGCTGTTCGTCGTTGACGGGCGCCGCACCGACCTCGAGGTGCTCCAGTTGATGACCGCCGAGATCAGCCGTTCGGGCGGTCGCGTACTCGGCGCGGTGATGAATCGCACGAAGTCCCAGCCGGGCACGTCGATGCTGCGCCGCGATGCGTATGCCTACGAGCGCGAGGCACGGAAGCGCCTCGACTGATGGCGGTTGGCGCCCGCCCTCGCGTCGGTGTTCCTGCTCCCGGTCGCGGCGAGCAGTGGCTCGCGATCGCCACGATCTTCCTGCTCGCGTTCGGGTTGCCGACCGCGTGGTTCCAGGCTGACAACACGGCCATCTCGCAGGGTGACACCTCGGTCATCGTCGTCTTCGCGGCACTGTTCGGCGTCGCGCTCACGCGGCTCGTCGGGCAATGGGGCCATGTGCTCCGTGCCGTGCGCCGAGAGCCCTACCTCGTCGTGTTCGCATTGTTCCTCGTCGCGTCAACGGTGTGGTCGACCGATCCGGGGCTCACCTTCAGGCGCTCGATCGCGCTGCTGCTCACCACCTTCTTCGGCTACTACCTCGTCGTGCGGTTCACGTTGCGCGACATCATCAGGTTCAGCGCGATTGCGCTGATGGTCGGCACAGCCGTCAACCTCGTATGGGTCGTCGCGTTGCGCAAGTACGGCGTCACGAACGTGACCACCGAGATCTCGACATCGGGCGATTGGTCAGGAGTTTTCCCGCAAAAAAACGAGCTCGGCACGACAGCAGTGTTCACGTTGATGACACTGCTGTTCGCAGCCCGCGCGTTCCCCCGCTACCGCGTGACGTACTACGTCTTCGCGGCCCTCAACGTCGTCCTGGTCATCGGCGCCAACTCGAAGACGTCCCTCGTCAGCATGGCACTGCTGATCGTGCTCATGGCAGTGTTCACGGGCCTGCGCGGCCATCGCACTCTGTACGGCGGTGTCGCCGTCGGCCTGGTGGGCACCAGCCTGTTCGCGGCCGCGTTCGTGACGACCAACCTCGGGCCGATCACGAAGTCGCTCGGTCGCGATGCCACCTTGACCGGCCGGACGCAGTTGTGGACCGACGTCCTCCACGAGATCGCCCGCAAGCCCGTCCTCGGATTCGGCTGGTCGGGATTTTGGACCGGTGGCAACGCTGGGCCCGCCGCCTACGTGCTCCAGCGCAATCTGTGGCATCCACCCGACGCGCACAACGCGCTCCTCGAGCTGCTCGTGAACGTCGGCCTGATCGGTGCCGGACTGTATGTGTTCGCCTTTCTGCGCGGCATATTCCGCTCGATCAGCTTCGTTCACCGCACGCCGGGCGTGCTCGGCCTCTGGCCGCTCGTATTCTTCAGTTACGTGCTCCTGCGCTCGGTGACCGAGTTGGGCATCGTCGGCCGCTATCTGCCCTGGGCGCTGTTCCCGGTGGCCATCGCGCTGGTCGGCCGTGACCGCGCTGAAAGACGCTTCGTAGGCGCAACAGCGGTGACGCCACCGCTGTCATCATCACCGGACCACGCCTCGATCACCGCGCCCGCAGGCGAATCGGTCCATGTCGCGTCCGCGCCCGGAGGCGCGCCCGCCACGAATGCGCCAACGGTACGCAAAGCCGAAAGCGCGACCTTCACGGTTCGTCGGCCACCGACATGAGCACACGCGCTCCCTCGGACGCGTCACCCTCGGGATTCCGCGGGCGCGTCGCTCGCGCCACGCAGACCAAGACGGTCCGCGATACCGGCTGGACCATGATGACGGAAATGGCGGGCATGCTCAGCCAGTTCCTCACGCTGGTGCTGATCGGCCGGGCCTTCGATACGTCCACCTACGGCGTGTTCGCGAGCACCGTCGCGTTCATGCACATCATCTCGCCGTTCACGACGGTGGGCATGGGGTATGTCCTCGTTCAGCGAATCGCCGGTGAGCGCAGCGACCCCAACGACGAGTCGGGTCGAGCGTGGACCACCGTGGTGCTCGGCGGCCTCGCGGGAACCGCCTTTGTGGTCGCGACAAGCGCGATCATCGTGCCCGGCGTGCCACTTCAGGTCGTGCTCGCATTGGCGCTCGGTGAACTCATCTTCACGCAGATCACCTACACCGGAAAGTTCTGCGCGCAGGCGATGGAACGAGCGGCAAACGGCGCGCAGGTCGTGGCGACCGTGTGGGGCCTACGGCTCGTCGCAGCCTTCGTGTACGTGGGGTTCGTGCCACGGCCCACGCTCGTGGGCTGGGCCTACTTCCATCTCGGGGCCAGCGCCCTGGGTGCCGTGCTGACCATCATCGCCCTGAAGCGAGTGCTGCATCTTTCGCCAAGGATCGGCCTCGCACGAGCGAACGACGTGCGCACCGGGCTCGCCTACTCGCTCACCATCGGCGCCAGCTACCTCAAGAACGACATCGACAAGACGCTCCTGCTGACCTTTCGCAAGGATGCCGCGGCGGGTATTTACAACCTTGCCTATCGCGTCATCGCGCCGCTCTATGTGCCGGTGCGCGCGCTCGCCGACAGCACGTTCGGGCGCTTCTTCCGCGAGGGACAACACTCGGCCGAGGAGACCTACAAGCTGGCAAGGCGCACCACGTTGATCGGTGCCGGCATCACCTTTGCCGGAGGAGTGGCGATCGTGGTCTGCGCGCCGTTGTTGCCCCACATCCTGGGGCAGAAGTGGCACGACGCCGTGCTGGTTACACGTTGGTTGGCCTTCGTGCCGACGTTGGTGTCGTTGCAGATGTATGCGTTCAACGCGCTCATCGGCCTCGGGCGACGACGAGCGTGCCTCGGCATCAACATGGGCTCAGCATTGCTGAACGTGGTGATGAACCTGGTGCTGATCCCTCAATACGACTGGCGCGGAGCAACGGCGGCAACGATTGTGGCCGAAGGGGCCTCGGTGATCGCGCTCTGGGCGGTGCTGCATCGCGAGACCACGATGCATGCGCAGACCCGCGAGCACCTACGGTCGGTGTAGCTCAGACCGCGATGCACGCGACATAGGCATCGACCACATCGTCGACGTTGCCGATGTCGTGGGCCCGACACGCCGTGCGCAGCGCCTCGAGCGCTTCGGGGTCATGTGCCAGCTCCAGCAGACAGCTGCGCCAACATGCAATGTCCTCCACGGGGCAGTAGCGCGCCGCGTCACCCATGACTTCGACGTTCTGGCCGATGTCGGACAGCAACACCGGCAGACCCGCCGCGACCGCGTCGAGCAGCGCCAACGAGCGGCCTTCGGCCCGAGACGGCATCACGTAGAGATCGGCGGCGCCATAGAGCTCGAGCACGGACTCGGGGGCGACGTGGCCCAGGAAGCGCACTGGCGTTCGCAGCTCCGCTGCCAACGCCTCCAACGTCGACCGCAACGGCCCATCACCCGCAATCACCAACAGCACGTCAGGCGTTTCGGCAAGTGCTCGAACGAGCACCTCGTGATTCTTCTGATCGGTCAGCGCGCCGGCAGCGAAGATCACGGACACATCGCGGTCGAGGCCGTACTTCGTCCGCATGACTTCACGATCGATCACCGCGGGCACCTCAACGGCGTTCGGAATGACGCGGGCGCGCGCCCGGTAACGCTTCGGGAAATGATCGATGTCAGCGCGTATCGCCTCGCCGACGAAAACGATGTCGGTGTACAGGCCGATCGTGCCGGCCATCGCTTCGATCGGGCGGAAGGCACGTCCGCTGACGCCGACATTGATGTGATGGATGATGACTCGCGCCGGCACACGCGCCACGATCGCGGCGGTCGCGCCAAGCAGCCCGGCCACCTGCGTATGCAAGATCACCGCGGCGGGCCGCTCTCGTCGGAAGAGACGCACCAGGCGCCACCACGCGACGCATACGCGCAACGGACCTGGTCGCCGATCGGCGAGAACGACAAAATCGGCAGTGTCATCCGCCTGGGCCGCGCTGCGATAGATGCCCACGGACATCGGGTCGTATCCACGCGCGCGAAATCCGCGGGTCAACTGTGCGGCGACGCGCTCGCCGCCGCGGTTCGCTACGACAAAGAACACCTGCACCACACGACGATTGTTCATTGACCGCGGCTCCGCACGTGAGCGAAGGCCGCAACAATTGCATCGACCGCGGCGGCGATCTCGTCCGCGGTCCTGCGATGGATGCGCAGTGACCGACCGTGCGGGTCGGCGACCTCGTCCGGTCGTCCGTCGCCGAGGAGCGCTCTGTCGTCTCGTTGCTCGTTGACCGCGCCGACGATGACGCGCAGATCATCGACTTCGGCGTCACCAGATGCAACAAGCGCCGTGACCGACGACGCGAAACCCTTCAAGGTGTGCACGTTCTTCTGGTCGGCGCCGTGCTGCAGCAGCAGGTCACGCGCGTGGCGCCGCTCCATCGTGAGCACAAGATCGGCGTTACCAACAAGCTCGACGTTCAGTACACGGCTTCGATGCGCCGAGAGGTCGAGGTCTCGCTCACGCATGACCTTCGTCGCGGCATCGCTCGCCGGGTGACCTTCGAACAAAAACCCCGCACTCGACACGTTCATCGGCACGTTACGCGCAGCACCAGCGGCCGAAAGCAGCGCTGCGGCCATCGGTGAGCGGCAGATGTTCGCGGTGCACACCACAACGATCCGCAGCGCAGGTCCGTCATCTGTTCCCACGGCACGAGGTTAACGGCCGGTTTGGAATTGGCGCATCGCGATTGGTCAGCTGCCTCGGACTTTGACCACGGAGCGGATCGTACGCAGCAGAATACGGCAGTCACGAAAGAACGTGATCTTGCGCACATAGTCGAGATCGATATGCACGTTCTCGTGGAGCAGCGAGCCCCTCGCGTCGGACACCTGCCACAGCCCGGTGATGCCGGGGCGAGCAAGGTGGCGAGGATGGTCGATGAGGTTGTGGCGACGAGCGACTTGCACCAACTCAGGCCTCGGGCCCACAAGGCTCATGTCACCACGTAGCACGTTGAACAGCTGCGGCAGTTCGTCGAGGCTCCACTTGCGGATGATGCGACCGACACGCGTGTGGCGCGGGTCGGCGGTGGTCTTGTGCGTCAATCGGCGATCGACACCGTCCCACGGAACGACCACGGCGTTGATGCGACGGTCGTGGCGCATCGAACGGAACTTGATCATGCGGAACGTTCGGCCGTCACGACCGACGCGCTCCTGGAAGAACAGCACCTTGGAGCCCATGGTGAGGCGAACGGTGAGGGCGACAGAGGCGATGACCGGTGCAAGGATCACGAGGAGGAACGTGGTGGCCACGATGTCGAGCAGGCGCTTGCCGTAACGGTCGTAGGGGCCGATCTCACGCACGAACATGCGGTTGGCAGTGCGCTCATCGCTTCGCTCGTCAGTGCGATACGCGTCGAGTGACACCACTTCGGCAGACGGACTCAATACGGCCGCGGTGGACGTGGCGTAGGTGCCTGTCCGTGCCGCTGATCCGCCGTGCCCTGTGAGTGCCATGCCGTCGCTTCGATCTCCGTTGGCCGCCGAGCGCCCAGATCCTGCTCACTCTAGGTGATGAACCGGCGCGAGGTCGAGATGCCGAACGTATCACTCTGGGTGGTCGGGATCCCTATTGATGCCGCTTCTTCAATGTTTATCGGAGAATCACCAGCCCCTTCCATGAGTCAGATGCCCCATCTTGCGTGGTCAACGCGGCATGCGCTGTTGCGATCAGATGACGACTCTGCGTGATGTCACCACGCGTGCGCGTCGATGGTGTAGAAGCCAACGCGTCGCAACCTTCGGTTTGCCGACGTAGCACGAAAAGGTTCAGCGGATCGGTGAAGCGTCGCGGGTGTGCCCTCGACATCTCGCCTGTTCCAGGCGAGATCAACGACGGTGTTGCTGGGTCGGATGCGCCGATCGGCGCGTCCTCTAAAAGGGCACGCGACGGCGTTGGCGGTCAAGCCACCCAAGCAGCACGGCCATCGCGCGCGGATCCTGACGCAGGTTGTGGCCGGCACCGCGAATGATGCGAACGTCGGCCGTGCCGTGAGCTTCGGCGAGCACGCGGGCGTCCTGCACCGGCACAACGCTGTCCTCGCCGCCGTGCATCACGAGTAGGGCACGCGGCGACAGCTCGCCCGCCATCGCGGACGCGCGCAACGTCTTCAGCGGAGACGACCAATCTTCGAGCGATTCGGGAAAGGTCGAACGCCGAATGATGCCGATCGAGCGCGAGTGCAACAGCAATCGTCTCGGATGACGTGACCAGTCATCGAAGTCGGCAGGCGCCGCGACTGTGGCCACGCCTCGAATTCGCAAGTCGCGCGCACCCGCGCACACCGACAGTGCCCCTCCGGTGCCGAATCCGACGAGCCACACGCCGTTCACGCGCTCGGCACCGAGCAGATGATCACCGGCCGCGAGCAGATCGGCCAGCCAACCGTCGAGCGAGAAGTCGCCTTGCGATTCCGCGGTACCCCGGAAGTTGAGTGAGAGCGCCACCCATCCGAGACCCTCGGCGATGCGTTCGGCCAGGTCGGGATGTGTCGTGGCCGCCGTGGCGCCCCGATCGGGTCCAGACGGGTACCCGGGGGCGATGATCACGCCGGGTAGGCCGCTACGACTTCCCCCGCTCGGCCGCGCCAGATGCCCGGTGAGACGCAGCCCGTTGGCCTCAAACGAATACGAGGCAACGGGAACCCGATCGGACGCGCTCATCGCACGTCGCGATCGACGGGGCTCGTCGCACGCGAGGAATGCATCGTCAGATCACGCGGTGGCGGTAACCACGATTGCGCGCCTCGGCCAACGTGTCCGGCGCGAACGATGCGAATTGATCGCTGTGCATCAACTCGTCGACGACTGATTGGTCGACGACCGCATCAAGGTCGTACACGGCTTGCGTGCGCTTGTCTCCGAGCCAACGGAAGTGCTCGAACCGAGTCGGACGGGTCATAGGGAAGACTCCTTCAACCGGCGGCGACGGCACGACACCGTAGGCCCAAGGGCACGATAACCGGCCCTGGGACCAGAGCGGATCGGTGCCAGATCAACCGCCGGCCAAACGATCACGGGGTTCAGCATCAGCCGCCACTCCGACGGCGCCGATCTCGCGCAGGTACTGCATCTGCAGATCGAGGACGCAGACGACATGCAGCGCGCCGATGTCGCCGCGGTCCGCGCTCGCGCGTTCGACCACGTAGTCGACCGCCGCTTCTTCGTCAGCGACCACCTCGTCACCGGAGCTGGGCACGACCTCGCCGCCGAGTTCCTCGCCGTGCGGTGATGCCATCCCGATCTTGTCGAAATAGTCCAGGTGCCAAAGAAGTATGCGATGCACGTCAGCATGGCTGATCTCGGCGGAAACCTCGAACGGCAGACGATCGGCGATCCAGTCGACCGCTTGGTCGAGTTGGAGCACCGAAGTGGGCGGTTGCGCGGCGGTGCGATTGACGGCGGCACCAACCGCGATCGCGGCCGTGACGAAGACAGCGACACCAGCGAGCACCACGAACACGATCAACAAGTGACGCCTCCGTTGTGTCTCACGCTAGGGAGAGGTCGGTGGACACCCATCCCGCCCGACTCTCAGATGCCGATGCGCTGGGCGAGCAACTCGCGGTGATACGTCGGATCGCCGAACAGCAACTCGGAGCTCTTGGCCCGCTTGAAATACAGATGCGCTGGGTGCTCCCACGTGAAGCCGATACCGCCATGGATCTGAATGTTCTCCGCCGACGCATGAAAATACGCCTCAGAGCAGTACGCCTTGGCCAACGAGGCCACCGATGGCAACTCGTCGTTCAGCTCGGACGCACACCAGCCCGCGTAATAGGCCGCCGACTTGGCCGACTCGACCTCCAACAGCATGTCGGCGCACTTGTGCTTGATGGCCTGAAACGACCCGATCGGCCGACCGAACTGCACACGAACTTTGGCGTATTCAACCGCCATCTCGAGGCACTTTTGGGCGCCGCCCACCTGCTCAGCCGCGAGCGCAACCGCGGCGAGATCAAGCACACGCTCGAGCACCGCCCAGCCGCCACCATCGGTGCCGACCAACGTGGCCGGCACGGCCGTGAACTCGAGACGCGCCTGCTTGCGGGTCTGATCCATCGTCGACAGCGCCGTGCGCGTCAGCCCCGCCGCGCTGCCATCGACCGCGAACAGCGATACACCGGCCGCGGTGCGAGCCGCAACAAGCACGAGGTCGGCGACATGCCCATCGAGCACATACATCTTGTGGCCGTCGATGACCCAGCCGTCAGCCTTGTTGGTTGCGGTAGCGGTAATACCCGCTTCGTCCCAACGGCCGTTGTCCTCGGTGAACGCCAACGTGGCCACCGACGCGCCCGACGCGATACCCGGCAAGTGCGCGGCCTGCGCTGCGGCGTCACCGGAATGCATCAACGTGTTCGCCGCAAGCACCACCGTCGAGAAGTAGGGCGCACACAGCAACCCGCGTCCCATCTCCTCGAGTACCACGATCAACTCGACATAGGAGAACCCGGAACCGCCGTGCTCCTCGGGAACGATGAGGCCCTGCAAGCCCATCTGCTCGGCCATCTGGCTCCACACCGCGTCGTCATAGCCCTTCTCGGTGGCCATCAACTCGCGCACCGCGGTCTCGGGCGACTTGTCCTCCATGAACTGGCGGACGATGCGACGCAGTTCTTCTTGCTCCTCGCTGAAAGCAAAGTTCACCGGGTAGCTCCTTGACGGCTCAGCGGATCGACGTCCGCTCCAGGGTGCAGGTGCAGCCGTCTCGCGACGAGCTGCGTCCTTCGCCTCGTGTCTACCAGGGACGGCCACGTCGCGGCCAGCCAGACCGCCGCTCTCGCCGACCGTCCCAAACACATCGCAGACTTCCTGGGTCGCCTCGCCTATCGGCTGGTGCTCTAACCTGCCCGACCATGGCGACCGGGCCCACTGTCTCTGTGGTGATTCCCGCGTTCAACGCTGCGGCGTTCATTGCCACCGCCATCGAATCGTGCCAACGCCAGACCCTCGGCGACATCGAGATCCTGATCGTGGACGACGGATCGAGTGACAACACGGTCAGAGTGATCGGCGACTACACCGATGACCCGCGCGTGCGCCTCATCGAGATGGAGGTGAACCGCGGGGTCTCTGCTGCGCGCAACGCTGCCTTCGCCACGGCGACCGGGCACTGGATCGCGACGCTCGATGCCGACGACTGGATGAGCGACGATCGCCTCGCCGTGCTCGTCGCCGCGGCAGAGGATGCAAACGCCGATCTCGCCCACGACGACGAGTTCCTCGTGCACGAAGGCGAGACCAAGCCGTACTCCACCTTGACCACATCGACGCGTTCAGCCGTCGATAGGGTCACGAGCGTCGACCTTGATCGCCTCCTCGATTGTGAAGTCGGCGGTCCCTCGGCGTATCGGCTCGGACTCACGCAGCCGCTTCTTCGACGCGCGTTTCTCGATTCGCACGGCATCCGCTACGACGAGAGCCTGCGCGTCGGCGAGGACTACCTGCTGTACCTGGATTGCCTGCTCGCGGGAGCGCGGTGGATACAGATCCCGTCGGCGCACTACTTCTATGTGCAGCGGATCGCGTCGGCCACGAGCTCACCGCTCACGAGTTCGCTCGAAGCAAAGCGCCGCGTATGCGATGGCGTGCTCATGCGAACGACCCTCAACGCAGCGCAACGAACGAGCCTTCGCCGGTATCGACGCAACTTGTCGACGTTGCTCGCCTACCAACGCGTGGCCGAGCCGGCCAAGGCGCGCCGATTCGGCCTTGCGGCCCGCGCTGCGATGCGCAATCCGCTGTTCGTGCGACGTGTCGCCATCGAGATTCCCGCCGTGCTGCGACGACGCTGGGCGTACCACGTGCGCCGCGACCGGCACGCGCTCGACATGCTGCGCTGAAAGTCGAACTCCACCAAGGGTTGCATTCGGGAGCTTGCGTGCACCGGGATAACGTACGCGTATGAGCGAGGGTGTTCAGGGTCATGCATTGCCTGCGGATCAGAGACCGGTTGACCAAACGCCGATACACACTGCCGATCTGCCGCCAACGCCTACACGCGACCGCAATATCGCGGCCACGGCGTGGATCGAGGCGCCTGCCTACTTGCTCCACGCTGGTGACGACATCGGCGCCGCGCTCATCGCCTACAAGCGCCGTATCGGCCGCTGGCTGCTGTGGCGCGCCGGGCCCGCTAGCGGTGCCGACGCGCGCTACGTGGCGATCGACGCAGACGATCTCAGCCGCCACCACACCTTTCGCCTGTTCCCAGACGGTACCGGCGAAGGCGTTGGGCCCGACGACGGGCATCACACGCGCTTTCGCACCTGGAAGGAAGAGCTGCTCGGGCGTTGATCGTCAATCGACGAGCTCTGCCTCGATGACATAGCCACGCCGCGGAACCGTACGAATCGCGTTGCCCAACGCGCCGAGCCGAGTGCGCAGACGGCTGAGGGTGACCTCGACCACGTGCACGTCGGTCGATGCCGCACCCCATACGTCGCGTAGCAGTGCTTCCTTGCTGATGACCGCGTTGCGGCGTCGCAACAGCGCCGCCAACATCGCCGCCTCACGATCAGGCAAGGTGACCACCTCATCGTCGATCACCAGGGCAACACCTTGGAGACGCACGCGATGCCCGGCGATGTCCACGATCTCAGCGCGCGACGAGAGGTGATCGCCGAGCGAACGGACCATCAAGCCAAGTCTTGAGCGAACGGGCACGACGGGTGAAGCGATGCCCTGTGCGACCGCCTCGCCAGCGCACACGGGCCCCACACAGGCAACCACGATGTCGTCGGCGAGCGCGCGTTGCAACGCATCGGCGAGCCCCTCGGC
>JAYUFA010000248.1:0-2029 GCA_043738925.1 Actinomycetota bacterium | reverse complement strand
CCCCGCGCGAACCGCTCGCGCTCGAACTCGACGTTGTTCGCATCCTCGCCACTGTTGCCGTGGAGCAAGCGGTCCGGTCGGTAGTCTGACCATTCGTGCCGATCACCGCTTCGACAACTTCGGTCGCCGAGACCCGCCAGGTGGCCGCGGCCTTGGCCGAGCTGGCCCGTGCGGGTGACCTGCTGCTCCTCGTCGGCGACCTCGGTGCGGGCAAAACCGCGTTCACTCAGGGGTTTGGCGCGGCGCTGGGCGTGGTCGACCCCATCACCAGCCCCACCTTCACGTTGGCTCGCGTCTACGAGGGTCGCTTCGTACTCAATCACCTTGACGTGTACCGACTCGCGCAACTCGACGAAGTGCTCGACCTCGGCCTGCAGGAGCTACTGGACGGCGATTCGGTGACACTCATCGAGTGGGGTGATGTGATCGCGCCGGCGCTCGGCGCCGACTATCTCGAGGTGCGGCTCGCGTTTGGCGACCGCGACGACGACCGACATATCACGCTCGAACCGATGGGCACGCGGTGGCTGGCCCGAGCACGAGCCCTCGCGGCATCGATCGAGCCGTGGGTCACGGGCGAACAAGAGGCATCCTGATGTTGATTCTTGGCATCGAGAGTGCCACGGCGCAGGTGGGTTGTGCGATCGGCGGTCACGAGGGTGTTTTGGCGTCTGCGCACTCGTCGCGTGCGAAGCGACACGCCGAGATCCTCACACCGCAGATCGATTTCGTGCGTCGACAAGCCCGGGTCGAGCTGCGCGAGATCGGCGTCGTGGCCGTCGATCTCGGGCCTGGCTTGTTCACCGGTCTTCGTGTGGGCATCGCGTCAGGCATGGCCATCGCGCACGCTTTGGCCGTGCCGATGATCGGCGTAGCCAGCCTTGATCTGCTCGCGTTTCCGGTGCGGTTCACCAACAAGTTGATCGTCGCGGCGATCGACGCACGGCGCGGCGAGCTTTTCCACGCGTTCTATCGACCAGTGCCGGGTGGGGTGCAGCGCGTATCGGAATACGAGGTGTCGTCTCCGGACGACCTGGCGTCCGAGATCCTCGCGCACAGTGAGGACTGTCTCGTGGTGGGTGATGGCGCGCTCCGATATCACGAGGTGTTCGACGGTTTGCGCAAGGTGGAGTTGGCCGACTTTGGATTCGCGCATCCCACAGCCACGTCGCTCGTGCAGCTCGCGCACGCCCAGGCGTTGCGCGAGCAGTGGGTGCGTCCTTGGGAACTGACGCCGTTGTACCTGCGTAAGCCCGATGTCGACATCAACTGGACCACGCGGGCGACCACGTGACCACCACCGCAGCTGAGGTGCAGTTGGCCAGGATGGAACATTTCCACCTCGGCGGCGTGCAGCGAGTGGATCGGCTTGTGTATGCGCGGCCGTGGTCGCTGGCAATGTTTCGCCAGGAGCTCGAGCGGCGCGACTCGCGCTACTACCTGGTGGCGCAGGTCGACGGCGTACATGTCGGTCACGGCGGGCTGATGACGATCGCGGGGGAAGGCCATATCACCACCGTCGCCGTCGACCCCTCCTTTCAACGTCGCGGCATCGGCGCGCTGCTGATGCTCGATCTCCATGCGTGCGCGCTCGAGCGTGACCTGCAGGCGTTGACCTTGGAGGTGCGTGTCACGAACGATGCGGCGATCGCGCTCTACCGCCGCTTCGGCTACGCGCCGGCGGGTGTACGCAAGAACTACTACAGCGACGAACGCGAGGATGGGCTCATCATGTGGGCGCACGACATTCAGCTGGCCGAGCATCGTGCCCGACTCGACGAGATCCGCCGCGAGGTCGAGGAGCGATGACCGACATGCGCATTCTCGGCATCGAAACCTCCTGCGACGAGACCGCTGCGGCGGTGGTGATGAACGGCACGCACGTGTTGTCGTCGGTGGTGTCCACGCAGATCGATCTGCATGCTCGCTATGGCGGCGTGGTGCCCGAAGTCGCCAGTCGCGCGCATGTCGAAATGCTTACCCCCGTGGTGGCGCAGGCGATGCTCGAAGCAGGCATTGTCGGCGATGC
>JAYUFA010000247.1:0-14426 GCA_043738925.1 Actinomycetota bacterium | reverse complement strand
TAGGCGCATCCGACCCAGCAACACCGTCGTTGATCTCGCCTGGAACAGGCGAGATGTCGAGGGCACGCCCGCGACGCTTCACCTATCCGCGCGAGTCCTCGTTCACGCGCTATGAGTCGAGGTTGACCTCGGGGTAGAAGCTTGTCGCGCCGTAGGCGCGCATCTCGGCAAGAAACGTTGTCTCGAACGGCTCGGATCCGCCGTGCAGCGCCCACGCTTGACGCTTGCGGTTCCATTGCTCGGGATCGAGCTCGTGCGAGCGCCGGAAGTGCGCGAGCGCTGCCGACGCGTCGATGGCGCGGAGATGCTCGCCCATCGAATAGTGCGCAGCTGCCCGGGCCTGCTCGATGCCGTGGGCGCGCGAACGCGACACGACCTCGCGCGGCGGTAGTGCGAACCGACTTGCGGCACCGCGAGTGACCCAGTCGCGCAACGCGTCGAGCCACGCCTCACCGCTGTGCGGGAAAGCGTTGATGTAGTCGAACATCTCGCGCTGCTCGGCTGAAATCGCGTCGTTGATGGCCATCGGCTGCTTGGCCTTCACGAAACTGATCTCGGGCCCGCGCACGATGGTGCCCGTCTCGTCGAACCACAGAGCTGACGGTACGTTCACCCAGCCAAACGCGGCAACCGTTATCAGGGCTTCGTCGATCAGTGCGAGGTTGCTGTCGGATCGCAAGGGTTCGAGCCAGGGCGCCGCGCCAGTGGGAGTGTCGAGCGCGATCGAGATGATGTCGACATCGTGGCTTTGGAACTCGTCATGCAAGGCCTGCCACACGGGCAGGTCAAACCGGCAACCTCACCACGACGCCCAGGCCATGAGCACACCGCGGCGACCGATCAACGAGGCCAGCGCGAACGGGGCACCGTTGTCGGCGCGACGCAACGTGAGATCGGGCAGCGTTGCGCTTGCCAGCGCGTGTGCACGGGCTTCAGGCCCGACAGCCCACACACCGTGCTGCTCGTCGTGGACCAGGGCAACATTGAGCGCGGCCGCCAACAACTCGGTATTGCTTCGTGACGCTTCGGGCAGAGGTACGCACACATCATCGCGGCAGGCGCCCCGATCTTCGAGGTGCCACCCGGTCAGTTCGAGCAGCGTTGGCGGTTGTAGCTCGTTGACGATCACCGTGGATGTCTGCGCGTTGGTCATGCGGCGATCGTAGGCGGACGCGTAGCCCAGGTGCCGTCCGCCGGCGGCGGGTACGCTCGCAGCATCCATCGAGGGGGTTGCCGTGGTCGATGTGGACGAACTGCCGTGGATCATCTCCGCCGACGATCACGTCGTCGAACCACCTCAGGTGTGGCAGGACCGCCTGCCGGTTGCTGATCGCGAGCGCGGACCGCGCGTCGTGCAGGACACCTGCGAGACGATCTACGACGCGCGCACGCGCGCCGTGAGCTACGTCAGGGGCGGCGTCGGGCCGACGGTCGACTGGTGGCTCTACGAAGACAACGCCAAGGTGATTCCGAAGGTTGTGGCGTGCGCCGGTTATCCGTTCGAGGAGCACACCATCGATGCGATCGCCTACGCCGACATGCGCGAGGGTTGCTACGACCCTGCTGCGCGCCTTGTCGACATGGACGCCAATCACACCGAACGCTCGCTGTGCTTCCCATATGTGACGCGATTCGCCGGCCAATGGTTTCTGGAAGCAAGCGACAAGGCGCTCGCTCTTCGCTGCGTGCAGGCGTACAACGACTGGATGGTCGACGAGTGGTGCGGTACGAGCAACGGTCGCCTCATACCCCTCACTCTTGTGCCGTTGTGGGACGCCGAACTCGCGGCCGCGGAGGTGTATCGAAACGCGGCGCGCGGCGTACGCGCGATCACTTTCAGCGAGATGCCGAGCCACCTCGGTCTCGCGTCAATTCACGACCCATCTCGCTCTTGGGATCCGCTGTTCCGCGCGTGCGACGAGACTGGCACCGTCGTGTGCATGCACATCGGCAGTGGCTCGAAGATGGCTGAAGTGAGTCCGTTCGCGCCACGCGCCGCGAACACTGCGCTCACCTTCGCGATGGCACAGACATCGTTGGTCGAATGGCTCGTGTCGGGCAACCTCGTGCGCTTCCCGAAGCTCAAGATCGCGTACAGCGAAAGCCAGATCGGTTGGATGCCGTTCATCCTCGAACGACTCGACAAGGTGTGGGAGCACCGCGAGTACTCGGGTATGGATCCAATCGTCACCGAGCCGCCGAGCTCGTACATGGCAGGACGTGTCTACGGCAGCTTCTTCGACGACCCCACCGGCATCGAGAATCGCCACAAGATCGGCGTGAAGCAGTTGGTGTTCGAGATCGACTATCCGCATCAGGACACCACCTGGCCCAACACGCTGGCGGTGGTCGAGAAGATGGCGGCGCACGTGAGTCCCGAAGAGCTCGAATGCATCTTGCGCACGAACGCGCTCGACATGCTCGGTATCGACTGATGGCGCGACCGACGACCTACGACGTGGTGATCCGCAATGGCCTTGTCGTCGACGGCTCCGGCCTCGACAGCTATCGCGCCGACGTCGGCGTGATCGGCAATCGCATCGCGACGATTGGTCGCATTCGCGAACGTGGCCGTGACGACATCGACGCCGAAGGCCACGTGGTCACACCCGGCTTCATCGATGGCCATACGCACATGGACGCGCAGGTGTTCTGGGATCCGTATGGAACCTGCTCGTGCTACCACGGCGTCACCACCGTCGTGATGGGTCACTGTGGCTTCACGTTGGCTCCGGCGCCGAAAGCTCAGCGGCACCTGGTGGTGCGCAACCTCGAACGTGCCGAGGACATCTCCGGCGATGCCATGGCTGCGGGCATCGAATGGGCGTGGACGACCTTCGCCGAGTACCTCGACGTGGTCGACGCGTTGCCGAAGGGCATCAACTACGCAGCCAACATCGGTCATTCCGCGCTGCGGACCTATGCGATGGGTGAGCGAGCGTTCGACAGCGCGCCCACCGACGACGAGCTCGCCGTCATGGTGGGTGAGTTGCGTTCGGCGCTGCGTGCCGGGGCATACGGGTTCACCACTTCGCGCACCCGTCAACATCAGACTTCTGACGATCGGCCGGTGGCGTCGCGCTTCGCGACCCTCGAGGAACTCGCTCGGCTGGTGGGCGTGCTGGGCGATGAACGCAGCGGCATCTTCCAGCTCGTGCAAGATCCGCCCGAACCCGATGAGGAACAGGCGCGCGAGCAATGGATGTGCGAACTCGCGGTGTCGACCGGTGTGCCGATGGCACTCGGCGCGACCGGTGGCGCACGCGGTCTGAAGGCGGTTGCGCTCATCGATCACATCGCGACCGCCGGTGGTCGCGCGTTCGGGTTGACCCACCCGCGTGGTATCGGCACGATGTCGTCGTTCCTCACGCAGTTGCCCTTCGATCAGCTGCCCGAGTGGCGCGCGTTCCGTGCGCACACAATGGATGAGCAGCAACGAATGTTGCGCGACCCCGATGTGCGTCGGCGACTCGTGTGGTCCGCACACCATGAGCCATACGCGGAGCGTCTGGGCGGCGAGGCCCCGAAGCCGAACTTCGACCTGATGCGGGTGCTCGACGCACCGGTGCCACCGAATCCGACGGTGAGCGAAGCCGCGGCCGCGCGCGGTGTCGATCCGGTCGAGTTCATGATCGATCTGTCGCTTGAGCGCGACTTCAAACAGTTCTTCGTGCAACCTGGGGCGCCGTTCGACTACGACATTGTCAAGACGCTGATGAAACATCCCCGCACCGTGATGGCGTTCTCTGATGCAGGCGCACACGTGAGCCAGATGTCGGACTGCTCGATACAGACGCACCTGCTCGCGCACTGGGTGCGCGACCGCCAGGACTTCAGTCTCGAAGAGGCCGTGCGGATGATGACCCTCGCCCCGGCGCGGGCATGGGGCTTTCACGATCGGGGGATGGTCCGCGAGGGTCTCGTCGCTGACCTCAATGTGTTCGATGCGGACACGGTGGCGCCCGACATGCCAACGGTGGTGTACGACCTGCCGGGCGGCGCACGGCGTCTGCGCCAAACCGCCGCGGGCTTTCTTGCCACGCTGGTGGCGGGTGTCGTCACCTTGCGGGGTGGACAACACACCGGAGCGACGCCAGGAGCGCTGCTGCGTGGTCCTGTTGGGTGAGGCGCACGGCTCATGTTGGGCCGGTTCGCTCATGGGGAACGTTCGCAGGTCGACCTGCTGAGAGTGCACGAGCCGGCGGCTACTCAACGCGCACGGCGCCTGCGAGCGCCGCTGTGGGTGGTCCTTACCGCGCTCGTGCTCCTGCCGGTCGCCGGCGTCGGTGTACTCGCCCAGCGCGAGGTAGCGGAGCGGGCCGAGATCGCTGCGTCGGCTGGCGCCATTGCCCAGGAGACCGAAGGTTTCGTTGCCGTTGCCGATCTGCGCTCCGTGGTGATCAATGAACAGCTTTACGCCGTAGCCGATCTTGCGCTCAGCGGCGGCGGGATCACCGTTGATCCGAAGGTCGTGAACGCGGTGTTCGGTGCTGACCTGGCCGCCCGGCGCGACGAGATGGCCGACATCGTTGATCGAACCTACGCAAAGGCCGACGAGTTGGTTCTCACCCCGTCGATCGCGGGCCATGGTTTGCTCGACGTGCAGCACGCCGCCGAACTACGTAGCCGCTATGCGGCGTTGCGTGATCTGCAGCGACAGATCACGACGCATAGTGCCTCGATTGACGAAGCGACGCGGGCGTACGGACGCCTCGGCCTCGCGGGCAAGATGGCGCTCGACGACATGGCTGCGAAGCTTGACGCCGAGGCCGCGCGCATCACCGGTACGGAAGGCTTGGCGCGTCGGATCAATGCGATCAACAAACACATCGCGCTCTCGGCGACTTTGTCGGCCGAGGTGACCAGTACCGCGGGTCTCGTGCTCGGTCAGCTCTTCGCGCAGGCGCCATTGGCACAGTCGGTGCCGAGTCAGCGCTCGGACGTCATCTTCACGATTGCCTACCGCGAGGTTGCCGTCCTTGAGCTAGGTGACACGCTCGACGGCGCAGAACACTCACTGTGGGCAGCGGGTCGCGTTGATCCGCGTGTGGTGCGGTTCGAGGCCGCGCTCGACGCGCTCGGGCGCGGAGCTGACGTCGGCTCGGTTGACGTCGCGCAACTTGCATCCGATGGCCTGGCCCGGTTAGATCTTCACAACGCACTGCTTCCCAGACTGCTCGACGGCGTCCGCGCTCGGGCCGAGCGCGCTCGCGCCGAGGCCGTTCATAGTCGCGACGCGACGTTGGTCGTGCTCGCTGTATGGACCCTCGGAACGCTGCTCGCGCTCACTGTGGCGGCGGCGCTCATCTCGCGACCGCTACGTCGATTGCGTCTACGCGCCCGATCGGTGCGCGACGGATCGCTGGAACCCTCCGACCGCGTGCGCGGCGCGATTGCTGAGATCTTCGGCGTTCAGTTGGTGTTCGAGGAAATCGTGGGCAACCTGCGATCAATCGAGACGCAGGCAACGGCGATCGTCGACGGTCGTCTCGACGACGAGCTCGTGACGGTCGCCCAGCCCGGGCCGCTCGGCCGATCCGTGCAGGCCTCGCTTCAGCGGTTGGCCGACGTGACGCAGCGACTGCAGGCCAGCGAGGCACTCTCGAAT
Source organism: Actinomycetota bacterium (assembly GCA_043738925.1). Lineage (GTDB taxonomy): Bacteria > Actinomycetota > Acidimicrobiia > Acidimicrobiales > WLNW01 > WLNW01. The sequence continues at coordinate 8,818 of JAYUFA010000247.1, read as the reverse complement.
GCCATCGTCGAGACCGCGGCCGAGGCCATATGGGCGATCGACGCTCTGGGCTGTATCGAACGCGCCAATGCCGCGTCGGAGGAGCTGACGCTCATCGCGTCCGAGGAGCTGTTGGGTCGGCCATTCCTCGATCTCATCGGCGACGCGGATCGGGCGACGCTCGCTCTCGTGATGTCGGCGGGTGATCTCGAGTCCGTCGAGGTGAGGATGCGTCGCGGCCCCAACGCGATCGTGCACGTCCTGTTGTCATCGAGCGAGGTGGTTATTGGCGGCGATCGCTTCACCACGGTCATTGCACGCGACATCACCGAACGCAAGGATTTCGAGGAGCAGCTTGGCCAGAACGCGGCGACCGACTCGCTCACCGGGTTGCCGAACCGGCGCACGGCCGTCGCCGCCATTGCGCAGTCGCTGGCGATCGCGCGCGACACGCCTGGTGTCGGCGTTGGGGTTGTGTTCTGCGATCTCGACGGGTTCAAGCAGGCGAACGACTTGTACGGCCACGCCTTCGGTGATGAGGTCCTCTGCGAAATAGCTCGGCGGTTCGCGTCGATCACACGCGATCAGGAGATGCTCGCTCGCCTGGGTGGAGACGAGTTCGTGGTCGTCGTGCGAGACGTCAGCGGTATCGCCGAACCCTCGCATCTTGCGACACGGCTTCTCGCATCGTTGGGCGACACGGTTGCCGTCGGCGATCGACGCGTACGAGTGAGCGGCAGCTTTGGCGTCGCGTGGAGCGACGGCGCGGCAGCGGTCTCCGACATCTTGCGCGAGGCAGACGCGGCGATGTTCACGGCGAAGGCCGGCGGCGGCGCGCGGGTGCAGCAGTTCGACGAGGGTTTGCAGCAGTCGCTACGCGATCGCCTTGAGATGGAGGCGAGCCTTCGCCAAGCACTGGCCGAGAACGAATTGCACTTCGTGTATCAGCCGATTCTCGCGGCGGGCACGCATGAGGTGGTCGGTGTCGAGGCGCTCGTGCGCTGGGAGTGTCCTGGCCACGGCACGGTGTCGCCGGCTGACTTCATCGCGGTGGCCGAACAGTCGGATCTCATCGTCGATATCGGCCGCTGGGGCCTGCACGCCGCGGCGCGCCAGCTCGCCGCGTGGGACACAGCGTTCGACCATCAGAGCTTCTACGTGGCGGTGAACATCGCGGGTGTGCACCTGTCTCGCTATGACATCGTCTCCGACGTCGAAGCAGCGATACGCGACGCTGGCATCTCGCCCGATCGGTTGCGCATCGAGATCACCGAGACACAGCTGGTCGATGATCTGCACGTGGCGGCTGAAGCGATGCGCCGACTGGCCGCGCTCGGTGTGTCGGTCGTCATCGACGACTACGGCACGGGCTTCTCATCGATCGCCTATCTCCGCGAGCTTCCGTTGCGCGCGATCAAGATCGATCGCAGCTTCATCAGTCAGCTCACCAACGACCGTGACCTCGCGATGGTGGAATCGGTCGTGACCCTCGCGAACCTGCTCCAACTCGATGTGGTTGCCGAAGGCATTGAAACCGAGGAGCAACTCGCGCTCGCCGAGCAGATCGGTTGCGGATCGTTGCAGGGATACCTGATTGCGCGACCGATGCCCGCCGCTGCGCTCGAGACATGGATTCGACGCGACGCTCCCGTCGCCGCCGAGACCACACCCTGAACCGGATCCTCGCGCGCCGAGTACGGTCGCCGTAGGCCAACGCGTTGTGCGTGGCGGCGGGAGGAGTACCCATGGACATCGGTGTCGGGCTACCGATGAAGACCCTCAATCCCGACGAGTTGGGTGAGTTCGTGCAGACCATCGAGGCCGGCCCGTTCACGAGCCTGAGCCTCGGCGATCGACTCGCCTACGATTCGCACGACGTGATGACCGCGCTCACGTGGGTGGCCGCGATCACCACTCGGCTCAAGCTCATGTCGTCGGTGTTGTGTCTGCCGATCTACCGCGAAGGCGTCGTCGCGAAACAGGCTGCTTCGCTCGACGTGTTGTCACGCGGCCGCTTTCGGTTGGGCCTGGGTCTCGGCGGACGCGAGACTGACTTCGCGGTTGCCCCATCACCGTGGGAAGCGCGTGGTGCGCGCTTCGAGCAGCAGCTCGCGGCGATGCAGCGCATCTGGCGGGGCGAGCCGCCGTTTCCCGATACCAATCCGGTGGGGCCGGTTCCGTTCACCCCGGGTGGGCCCGAGGTCATCATCGGCGGAATGGTGCCGGCCGCGTTACGGCGCGCAGGGCGGCTCGCGGATGGTGTGCGTAGCTTTGTGTTCGCGGCTGACACGGCGGTGCATCTGGAGCGCTACGCCATCGTCAAACAGGCGTGGGACGACGCCGGTCGTGCGGGTCGACCGAAGCTCGTCGCGGCGTGCAACTACGCGCTCGGCGCCGGCGCACACGATTCGTTCGTCGAGCACGCGCACGCGTACTACGGCTACGACGCCGCTCTGCTCGATGATGCGCTCACCAGCAACGCGCCGACGTCGCCGCGGGCAATCCTCGATTTCATCGCGCGCTGCGAGGACGACGGTATCGACGAGCTCGTCTTCACCACCGTCACGGCCGACACGATGACCGCAATGCGTCAGCTGGCCGACGTGATCGCGGCGCGCTGAGGATGCGCCGATAGGCGCATCCGACCCAGCAACACCGTCGTTGATCTCGCCTGGAACAGGCGAGATGTCGAGGGCGCGCCCGCGACGCTTCACCTATCCGCGCGAGTCGTAAGCCATCTCGTTCGGTTGCTCGACACGGCCGTCGGCGTGACGGGCGAACCGACCCGCGTCGCGAGCGTGCACCGGATCGTCTGCAGGCCACGGCCAGCCGCCGAACTGCGTGCGCTGATAGTCGTCGAACGCCTGTTGCACGCCGGCTCGATCGTTCATGACGAACGGGCCGTATTGTGCGACCGGCTCGCCGATCGGGCGACCTTGGAGCAGCAGCACCTCGACCTGCAAAGCGCCGGCTTGAAGCGTGGCTTGCTGGGTTGCGGTCATGATCGCGGCGTTGCCGGACGCAATGTCGACGCCGTCAATGTTCAGCGAGTCGCCGGCGAAGACGTACAGCGTGCGCAAGGTGGTGTCGTTCACGGCGGCGGGTAGCTCCCACGTGGCACCTGGCTCGAGTCGTATCGTCCAGATCGCCAGCTCGTTTGCCGGATCGGCCGCCCACGAGTGCGGTGGTGGGGGCGGCGGCAGAAGGTCACCGAGGCGCCCGGCGATCACGGTGACCTCCGTGCGCGCGCCACGTACGTCCGTGTGGTCGAGGCGAGGAATCTCCTCGTTCCAGAGCATCGTGAAGTGTGGCTCGGCGAGCTTGTCGGCTTTGGGCAGGTTCAACCACAGCTGGAAAAGCTCGGCGGTATTGGGGTTCTCGCGGTCGAGTAGTGGAAACATCTCCGAGTGCACGATGCCGCTACCCGCGGTCATCCACTGCACATCGCCTTCGCCGAACCGCGCGGCCGCGCCGAGCGAGTCGCTGTGGTCGATCAGACCGTGCCGCGCAACGGTGACGGTTTCAAACCCGCGATGGGGGTGTTGCGGAAAGCCGGGCACGGTCGACCCGTGGTACATGCGCCAGCCTTCGATGCCGGCAAAGTCGTTGCCGATGTTGCGGCCGGCGAGTGACGCCACGGGGCCGAACGCTTCGTTCCCTTTCGGGTACGCGTCAACGTGATGCACACAGAAAAGAAACGGGTCGATCGTGGGCCACGGAGGATTTCCGAGCGGCACGATCTCGAGCACGGTGTCAGCCATGGCCGCTACAACACCGATGTTGCCGACGGTGTTCCGATGTGCTCCGTCACGCGGTGTCGAGGGCGCGCATCTGCGCGTAGGTCGGCAGGTGGCTGAACAGCCCGCCGTCTACCGGAATCGATTGACCGGTCACGTACGCCGCGGCATCCGAGGCGAGAAACGCGACGACGTCGGCAATATTCTCGGGCGTGCCAAGGCGCGGGGTCAAGTGGTTGCCTTCGTACAGTTCGAGCATCGCCGGCTCGAAATGCGCGCGCGCCGCAGGGGTGACCACGAGCCCGGGGCACACCGCGTTGGCCCGGATGCCCTGCTTGCCGTACATGGTTGCCACGTAGCGCGTGAACGAGTTGAGCCCACCTTTCGCCGCGCCATACGCGGCGTAACGCAGGTCGCCGGCAAGTCCTGACATCGACGACGTCTGCACGATCGAGCCTCCGCCGCGAGCGATCATGTGGGGGATGGCGTGCTTGCAGCCCAGCATCGGGCCGCGCAAGTTGACGGCCATCATGTGGTCCCAGAACTCGATGCTCATGGTCGTGATGTCGCCGTCGGCACCGACGTCGGTTACGTCGGTGGTCCCGGCGTTGTTGTGCAAGATGTCGAGACCGCCCCAGGTGTCGACGGCCATAGCGATCATCAGCGCTACATCGGATTCGTCGGTGACATCGGCGCGCACCGCGCGCGCCGTGCCGCCACGTTCGACGATGGACGCGGCGACCTCGACCGCACCGGCTTGGTTGCGGTCCGACACGACGACGCATGCGCCCTCTGCGGCCATCTTCAGCGCCGACGCGCGCCCGATGCCCGATGCGGCGCCGGTGATCACGGCGATCTTTCCTTCGAGTGTGCCCATGGTTGTCTCCGTGTTCAGTCGACCGCGACGTGGCCAGGTAGCCGACGCTCGCGCAGCGCCTCGAAACGATTGGCGATCTGTGCGGTGTAACTGGGCTTGGTCGGGATGAGGAATTCACCCGAACGAATAGCGGCGAGCACCGGCGCAACGACGTCGTCGGGGGAGATTCCGCTGCTCGTCATCTTGGCCAGACCATCAGCCACCATTGCACCGTCGGGTGAAGTGTCGGTGCCATAGCGCGTCGGACGCACGGCTGCGGTGTGGGCGATGCCCGTGTCGATTGCGCTCGGCGTGAGCACCGATACGCCGATCTTGGCTCCGGTCGCCGCGAGATCGAGAGCGAGGCATTCGGTGAGTGAGAACGCCGCGCACTTCGACACGACGTACGGACTCGATGCCGCGCCTGCAACGAACGCCGCGACCGACGCAGTGTTCACGATGTGGCCATCGGTGTCCTGCGCGACCATGCGCGGCACAAAGCTGCGAATGGCGTGGATGATGCCGTAGACGTTCACGCCGAGTACCCAATCCCAATCGGCGACGGTGCGCTCCCAAGAGAGCCCGCCTTGGAACACGCCGGCGTTGTTGCACAACACGTCGACACGGCCCCATGCGGAGAAGGCGGTGTCGGCCAAAAGGGCCACCGAGTCGGCATCGGCGACGTCCACTTGCACTGCGACGGCGTGTGGGCTGTCGAGCGATGCAACGAGCGCGGCGGCGCGTGCGTAGTCGATGTCGGCAGCGACGAGTCGCATTCCGGCGGTGGCGAAACCGCGGCACAGCGCGGCGCCGATTCCACTGCCGGCTCCGGTAACCACGGCCACGTTTCCCTCGAGTTGCTGAAGCATGCGCGCAGCGTAGGCGCATCGCTGCGGCCGAGTCAGGTGACGCGCTTAGCCCGGCTCGGCGCGACACGCGGCGGCTCGTTCGGCATCTTCGGGTAGACCGGTGGCCAGGGAGCGTCGAGCAACCCGGCTTCAGCGTCGCGTCGGGCCAACGCCAGCAACGGTTCGAGGTCTTGCGGCCGAGCGGGCATCGCTTCCCACGGGTCGCCATGCTGAGCAAGTTGCGCCGGCACGGTGGCCAGGGTGAGTTCGTCGGGCATCACGTCATCGAGCTCGTCCCAGGCAAACGGCGTCGACACCTGGCCGCCGACGCGTGGGCGCACCGACCACGCGCCGAACACCGTCTTGTGTGGCGCGTTCTGGTTGAAGTCGACGAAGACGCGCGTGCCGCGTTCTTCCTTCCACCACGCCGCCGTGAGCAGATCAGGGCGACGTCGTTCGAGTTCACGCGCGAACGCCACTGCTGCGGCGCGGACGTTGTATGCGTCCCACTCGGGGAGCAGACGTACGTAGATGTGAATGCCGCGGCTACCGGTGGTCTTCGCGAAGGCGAGTATGCCCAACTCGTCGAACAATCGCTTGGTCTCGGCGGCCGCTTCGCGAACCTGCGCGAAGGTGATCCCTGGCTGCGGATCCAGGTCGATACGCAACTCGTCTGCGTGCTCTGCGTCGGCTGTGCGATAAGGCCATACGTGCAAGCCGATCGATCCGAGGTTCACCGCCCAGATCACGTGGGCGAGGTCGGTTGCGACCAGGGCCTCGGAAGTGGTGCCGTTCGGTGTTTCGACGACGGCGGTGTCGAGCCACTCGGGGTGATTCTCGGGAACGCGTTTTTGGAAGAAGGACTTGCCACCAGCGCCATCGGGGTACCGCTCGAGCAGCAGCGGCCGCCCGCCGATGATCCGCATCAGTGGATCGCCGACGGCGAGGTAGTACTTGACGAGATCGAGCTTGGTCTCACCGCGCGTGGAGAAGAAGACCTTGTCTGGATTCGACACACTCACGACGTGCCCGGCCACCTCAAGCTCGACCTTTTCCACACGTACCATCGTGTGATCGTAGGAGATCGCGGCGCGACGTCGGGCCGGTTGCCCGCCCGCCTGCATGGTTGCGCCCGGACGTGCCACGATGACGATGAAAGACGCCCCCGATGTGTGGGCGTGGACACAAGGAGTTCCAATGGATCCCGTAGCCAATCTCGAACGTGCTTTCGATGCGGCACATGCCGTCATTCAGGGTGTGCCGGCCGACAAGTGGGCGGCGCAGTCGCCGTGCTCCGAGTGGGACGCCCGCGGCGTCGCGGCGCACCTGATCGGTGGGGCGATGATGCTCGAGGTCTGCGTGCCGGGCAACGCGTTCGATCACAAGTCACTCGAGGGCGATGTGCTCGGAGCCGATCCGGCAGCGACCTACCGCAAGGCCGCCGACGCCGCCGTTGCGGTCTTTCGCAACGACCCATCGGTGTTCGGGCGTCCCGTCACCATGCCGTTCGGTGAGATGCCGGGCTCGATGGTTGCCGGCATCTTCACCATCGACCACTTCACGCACGCATGGGACCTCGCGAAGGCCACCGGGCAGAGCACCGATCTCGATCCCGAATTCGCAGCGGACTTGCTCGGCGCGGCGCAGCAGTTCGTCGGTCCCGACCTTCGCAAGCCCGGCCTCTTCGATGCCGAGCAAGAGGCACCGACGAACGCGACCGCCGCAGATCGCGTCGCGGCGTATCTCGGCCGCGCGGTCTGACGAGCGCGCTTATTTCTTCGGCAACGCGGCAAACGCCATGAACCGACCCGTTGGTGCGTCCGCACGGTGCGAGTACCAACGGTCGGTTGTGGTGAACGTATCGATGCCCATTGATTCGATGTTGCGTTGATCGAGACCGGCTCCGATGAGGTCGTGCGCATTCGCCGCCCACAGGTCGAACGTTGTGCGGTCGTTCACGCGGTGCACGACCTCTGGCGCATGAGGAAAGGCGTCGTACGCGAGGTGCGCGACGTCCGGGCCGACCTCGTAACTTTCCGGGCCGATCGATGACCCGATACCGGCGCGGATGGCGCTTGGGTTGCAACCAAAATGCTCCACCATCGCGGCAACCGTGTTTGCGCCAACGTGCGCGACAGTGCCCCGCCAGCCGGCGTGCGCGACGCCGACCACACGGCGTGTCAGGTCGTACAGGACGATCGGCACACAGTCGGCAAGGAGTACCGCCAGCAGCACGTCCGGGGATGCGGTTACGAGCGCATCGGCGTCGGCCAAGGCGTCGGCCGGGGTCGTAGCGCCACGGCCGCGATGTGATTCATCCACGATGACAACGCCGCCTGCATGCACTTGATTTACGACGGTCAGTGCGTCGAGTGGGTAGCCCATCGCGGCGCACACACGCTCGCGATTCTCGAGCACCGCCGTGGGCTGGTCGCCGACACCGAAACTGAGGTTGAGCGAATCGTATGGCGCCGCGCTGACACCACCAAGGCGAGTGGATACGCAAGCGATGAGACGCTCGTTGGCAAACGAGAAATGCTGTAGCTCAACCGTCATGATCGCGGGCGTTGCGTCGGGATCACGAGCGCTGCCAGCACGCCGAGCGCGCATACGCCGCCGACCGCCAGGAATGACGCAACATACAACGACTCCTGTGAAGCCACGCGTGATGCGATCACGGCGGCGATGGTCTGCGTGCCGACAGCACCACCGATCGTCCGGATGTTCTGATTCATGCCGGCTGCCACTCCGGTCTGTTCGGGTGGCGCATAGCTGATCAAGATGGCGGGCATCGCCGCGGTGATCAGGCCAGTACCGACGCCCGTCGCGCTCATCGCCACACAGATCCACGCGAGCGAGCCGTGACGCCACGCAAGCAGACCGGGCGCGATCACCGCGAAGATCGTGCCTGCTACCAGCGCACGTTTCGACCCGAAGCGCGACGCGATCCGACCCGAGATCAAGCCGGTGATGAACGCGCCGGCGCTCCACGGCAGGATCACCAACCCTGCTCGCGAGGCGCGTATGCCGAGCCCAAAGCCGTTCGACGGTGGCAGTTGCACGAACCGCGTCACAAACGTGAAGAAGCTCTGCATCAAGAAGCCGGTCGTAAAGCTCACCGCGTTCACGCTCGCGACCGTCCGCTCGCGCAACAGGCGTACATCGATCAGCGGGATGGTGCACTTCAGTTCGGCGCGTACCCACCACGCGAACACGACCGCGGCGCCGATCAGCAGCGCCACCGTGCGGCTCGACAGCCATCCCCAGCTGGTCGCTTGGCTCACTGCCACGAGCAGACATACGAGCCACAACGTGAGCAACAGGCCGCCGAGAACGTCGATTGGTTCGCGCACACCTGGCTGAGATGGGGGGATGAGCCGCCACGCTGCGACGATCGT
>JAYUFA010000246.1:0-2037 GCA_043738925.1 Actinomycetota bacterium | reverse complement strand
GGCGGCGGCGCGCGCGGCGCGTTCCCCTGACGCCTCGAAGATCGCGCAGACGACCCCTCCGTTGATCGTGCCGAAGCTGTTGCGCACGTAGTCCGACTTGTCGCACTCGACCCAGCCGACAACGTCATCGCCGAAGCGCAGGCCGACGGCATCGAACAACGGTTGTGTGAGCCCTGAGTCGGGACCACTGATTGACGTACGAGCGGTGGGCGCGCCCGTGCGATCGACGCGTCCTGCCGCAGCGGACGCGGATGCCGGTATCCGCGAGAACGTCATGCGGGCGTGGCCCGCTCGCTCGCCCGTCATGTGTTCGGTGCCGCACCCGTCGTACACGTCGGCCTCGACAACGATGACACCCTTGCCCTTGCGAACGAGCCGTGTATCGCAGATCGCCGGACCTTCGATGATCGGTCGCGCGGTCCAGTACGCCAGATCGGCGGTGGCTATCCAGTCCGGCGTCGCCGCGGACAGCCCTACGGACGCGCCCGCGACATCGATCACCATCGCGATCGCTGCGACCCGGAACGAGCCATCGTCCGCCCCCAATGCGGCCTGGCGCGGCACCCACGAGCGAGCGTGATCAGCGTCGAGTCTCTGGGTCTCGAAGCGCAGGTCGCGCAATACATGACGCTCTGGTGGATAGGTGCTCATCGGCCTGCGGTGGTCGTGGTACGGCCGGTGATCTGTGCGAGCTCGTCGTCGTCGGTCTTCGGCGCCAAGGTGGTGAGTGTGGGTGGCGGTGGCAGATCGACTTGGCACGCGAACTGCACGACCGAGCGAGCGGTTTCGATGCCGAGCGGTGGTCGATAGAGCAGCTGCGCCCAGCGGTCACCCTTGCCCGCCGCAGCGATGCGGTACACGTCGTAGTCGTTCTCCGCGCCGATGGCGTTGAACTCCACGTAGTAGCGCGCGGTCGCGTCGAACTCGGCGTGTGCCGATCCATCGACCAGCGCTACGGCGTCGAGGTAGAACACCTCGGCGATGCGGGCGATGTCGTGGGGTTCCAAGCCTTCGGCGTCATGCACGAAGCGCTTGGCCAGGTTGCAGAGCTGCGCTGCCGGCGAGATCGTGGACGTCGACGAAGCAGTCGGAGCAACGGTGTCTTCGCTTGAGGCGCGCGAATGTTTCGGGCCAGGTTGCAGCACCACGAGCAGCACGCCGATCGCAACAGCGACCGCGAGCGCGACCAATCCGCCGCGTCGTTCAGCAGCGATGTTGCTCAAAGGTGGGGGAGTACCTTCTCTTCGAACAGCCGTAAGTTCTCCCACGCAACTGCGGGCGCCAAGCCACCCATCAGCGGATGGAACATCACCGGCGCGTTCGGGCCTCCAGCGCGGATCTGCTCGATGGCCTCGGCGGGCGTGAGCATCTGATAGATGCCCATCCGCCGTAGCGCATCAGCGTCGGTCACCGGGCTATATCCCGTGGCTGAGCCCGACTCGACAGCCCACTGGCCATAGCCGTTCATTTCGTGCATCGCGTGTGGCGCAACGATGTCCCACGTGGCGTCGGGCGTCTCGGTGATGTGCAGGTACGCGATGGAGCCCTGCGGGATGGCGCCGGGATCTGGTTTGCCCAGCTTGACGAGTTCTTCGCGGTAGATGTCCCACAGCTCGCCGTAGGACGGCAGCAAGCCATCGGCAATGCGCGCAGCTCGTCTCGCTGCGCCCTCGCTTGCTGCGCCCAGCCAAATCGGAACGCCCGGCCGTTGCATCGGTCGTGGGGTAACGCGCACGGTCTTGCCGCGAAACTCGAACGGCTCACCGGTGAAGGCCTGACGCAGAACAGCGACGGCTTCGGTGACGCGCTTGACCCGATTGCCGAGCTCCTCGTCGAACATCGCGAACTCCGACGGCACGTAGCCGTTGGCGAGAACGAGGTCGAGCCGACCGTTGCTGATGTTGTCGACGACCGCAGCTTCTTCCGCCAAACGCAGCGGGTGATACCGCGAAGGCAGCACGGCCGCGATGCGAATTCGCATGGTGGACGTGCGCGCCGCGATCGCCGCGGCCATGGTGAGCGCGCTCGGCAGGTAGC
>JAYUFA010000245.1:0-2039 GCA_043738925.1 Actinomycetota bacterium | reverse complement strand
CGCGGCGTGCGGCGACGAAGTGCTCGGCGAGCGTCTCGCGATGCGCGCCATTGGTCGCCCGGCCAACGAAGATGCCACCTGTGGTGCCGTGATGGGCGAGGGCGGCCTTTGCGTCGGCGATGCAGCCGACTTCGAAGATGGTGGCGGCCGGTTCGATGCCCGCGCGTGCGTTGCGCCACGCGGCGACAAGGCCGATGGATGTTTCGTCGCCCACAAAGATCGGTGGCGCTGTCAGCTGGTCGACGCGTAACGAACGGGCGGGGCCGAGGAACTGACAGTCCGCACCTGGCGCTGTCACCGCGCACCAGCGCGACCCCGGGCCGTTGCCAGGCATGTGTGCGACGAACTGCGCGGTGCCGGCGACGCAGTCCCACGCAGTCGGTGTGTAGGTGCGAAGTGTGCGGCTCTCGACACGCACGCGAATCTTGTCACCGGCGCGCCAAATGACGTCGCGGAGCTCAACGCCTGCGATGCTGACGGTACGTAGCGTGCCGTGCTCGACGACGTTGCTGACCGTGGCCCCACGCAAGACCAGCCGCGCCGCGCGGTCGGTGAGACGATCGAGCGTGGCCATCAGTCGGTGGTGCGGATGCGATAGCGGCGAAGCGTAAGCGGCACCATGATCGCGAGCAGCAACGCGCAATATCCGAACCCGGCGACCACCGGGTGCTCGAGCGGCCACGAGTGGGTCGTGATCGGCGCGACGGGGTTGCCGAAGAGGTGTCGTGTTGCAGCAACGATCACGCTGATCGGGTTCCACGCCGCAAAGGTCTGCAGCACGCTCGGCATCGTGTTCACCGGTACGAACGCGTTACTCAAGAACGTGATGGGGAAGACGACCACGAATGCAAGGCCTTGCACCGCCTCGGGCGAGCGCACCGACAGACCGACGAACGTGCCGATCCAAATCATGGTGGTCGCGAACGTGATCAGCAACAGCAAGGCAACCACGAACTCACCAACGCCAGCGTGAGCACGCCATCCGACCGCGAGGCCGGCACCGAGAAGAACAACGATGGCTACGCAGAGGCCGGCGATCTCGGCGAGATAGTGCCCGAGCAGATAGGCGGACCGGCTGGCCGGCAGCGAACGGAAGCGATCGATGACGCCTTCGGTGAGGTCGGACGCGATGGCGACACCGGGACCCATCATGCCGAACGAGAGCGACTGCACGAGGATGCCGCCGATCAGGTACTCGCGATAGTTCCCGCCTGGCACGCTGATGGCCCCACCGAACACATACGCGAACAGCAGAACGAACATCAGCGGCTGCGCGGTGACATCAAGCAGCTTCTCGGGTATCTGGCGAATGTGCGCGAGGTTGCGACCGGCGTAGACGATGGCCTCGCTCCATATCGTGGATACGCGACCATGCTGTACTTCGTTGTTGATGGCTTCAGCGGCGAAAGCGGTGTTCATGCGAAGACGTCCTCTCGTTCGTGCTTCGGGGTGGTCAGCGTGAGGAACACGTCATCGAGTGTGACCTCGCGGCGGTTGAGATCGACCGCCTCGATGCCGCCCGCGTCCAGAGCGCGCACCACATCGATCAGGCGGACCTGCTCCTTTGGGGACAAGATCAGCAAGCGTGTCTCGGGGTCGAACGACGTCGTGCCACCGGCGAGCAGGTAGAGCAACTCGGCTGCCCGCGTCGCGTCGTTCGCCAAGGCAAGCCGGATGTCGATGCGGTCGCTGCCAATGCGCGCTTTGAGTTCTGCGGGTGTGCCCTGGGCCGCGACGCGACCGTGATCGAGCACCACGATGTCGTCGGCGAGGCGGTCGGCTTCCTCGAGATACTGCGTGGTGAGGATGATGGTGGTGCCCTCGCTCACCAAGCCCCGCAACATGCCCCACAGATCGCCTCGACTTTGGGGGTCGAGCCCCGTGCTCGGTTCATCGAGGAACAACACGCTCGGCCGCGCGACCAGAGTTGCCGCGAGGTCGAGTCGACGGCGCATGCCGCCCGAGTACGTCTTGACGAGACGCGCGCCCGCGTCACCCAAATCAAGCTCTTCGAGTAACTCGTCGGCTCGGGCGCGAGC
>JAYUFA010000244.1:0-2042 GCA_043738925.1 Actinomycetota bacterium | reverse complement strand
GGCTTCGCCGATCATCGTGTCGTGCTGATCAACACCTCCGATGCGCCGCGCGCCGGTGTGCTCACGACGTATGCAAGCGCCGCGGTCAACGGGAAGCGCGCCACACCCGTACGCACGCCATGGACGCTCGCCGGCGGTGCCCGCGCTGATTATCGCCTGGCTGACCTCATCGGCCAATCCGGTTACGCCAGCGCCGCGGTCGAGGTCGACGGCGGGGGCGTGCTCGTCGAGCACAGCGTGAGTGGTGCGCTCGGCAGCGATCGAGGACCGTGCTCGTCCCGGGCATCGAATACGTGGTTCGTCCCAATCGGCACGACCGCGACGGTGAGTGATCCACCAACCGCGCGGGAACTGCTCGTGTTCTTCAACCCGTTCCCCGGTGACGCGGTGGTCGATGTTGCCTTCTCGACCGATACCGGAGTTCGTGGTTCGCCCGAGCTGTTCAAGGGATTGGTCGTGCCGGGCGGATCGGTGCTCGGCGTTGACCTCGCCGGCTCCGGTGTGGCTGTCGCCGCAGAGGTCGCGGCGGCGGTCACCACGCGATCAGGACGCGTCGTCGTCGACCGTGTCCAAGGTTTCAACGACAAGACCCGTCGCGGCCTGGCTCTGTCGTCCGGTGTGGGCGCGGCCGCGCCGGCGTGGGTGTTCGCCGCCGGTCAGCTCACCAGTGCTCGCCAAGAGCGCGTCGTCGTGTACAACCCGAACGGGGGGCCGGTCGATGTCGATGTCGAGGTCCGACCCCAGGACAGCACGCTTGCCGTCGAGCCCTTTCAGCTGACGGTGCGGGCGGGCCAGCACTCGCAGGTCGATCTGCAGGGCGAGAAGCGTCTCGCGGCGTTGGTCGCGGCGAGCGCGGACTACTCACTGGTGGTGCGGTCGGTCGATGGGTCGCCGATCGTCGTCGAACGTCTCGTGACGGTCACGCCCGGGTCGCCGGGTGCCGGCGCCGCGTCGAGCACGGGGGCCGCCGTTGCCGCGACGCGCGCGTACAGCGACGTCGTGGATGCGACTGACCCCTCGTCGCATCTCGCGATCGTGAATCCCAATCGCACGTCGATCGCACTCGTGCACCTTGAGGTGCACGCCGGTGGTGCGGTCACCACGCCGACGAAATACGCGTCGGTGGAGCTGCAACCGGGCGGACGCCTCGTGGTCCCAACGAGCGAGCTTGGCTCAGGCACCTTTACGGTGGTCATCGTTGCAAGCGCGCCGGTCGTGTCCGAACGTGAGCTGGTCGGCGCTTCCGATCGCTCGATTGCCGCGGCCGTTCCCGACGCAGCGAGCACATCACCCCTCGACCTCGGCGAACTCGCCTCCCTCGGTAACTAAGCCGCGATCCACCGTTGTGCGGTCGCCTGGATGAACCGGGTCGGTGTCGCGTTCGTGGGGATCGGAGGCGTAGCGGGATCAGGAGATCGCACCTCTCGATCATGTCGAGCTGTCGATCGCCATCGTTCCTCGTTCGACGGCGTCGGCGGGTACCCGCGGCGCGATACGCGGGCATAGCCCGGCCTCGGTGGCGATATCGGCGTCGCAGCGAGCGACGCGATCAGATTCGTCGAGAACATCGGTACATATTACATATATTGAGGTTGCATAGGGAACGTGTGTTCGGTAGAGTTCTCGTATGTTCACAGCGGTCGTCGAGCACGTCACGGAGGTTGTCGGCCTGAGGGTCGACGACTTCGCCGATGACGAGGTCCGCGCTGCTCTCGCGGCGTGTTCGGTGTTGGCGGGTCGTATTGATGTGTTGCGGGCCAAGTTGTTGGTGTCGGTGCATGAGCGGGGCCTGTGGCGTCGTGATGGGGCGCGGTCGTTGGCGGCGTGGCTTGGGCAGAACACGTCGTTGTCCGCGCGCGACGCCCGTCGTGCTGTCGATACCGCACCGTTGATCGCCGCCGACGGAGCAGTGAGCGACGCTGTCGGTTGCGGTGCGATCACCCCGGCCCATGTCGAGGTCATCAACTCGTTCACAAACGCCGCAGCGGTTGCTGCTGCTGCTCAGTGTGACAACACGGCCAGCGACAGCGGCACGATGCTCG
>JAYUFA010000243.1:0-5420 GCA_043738925.1 Actinomycetota bacterium | reverse complement strand
CAGTCGACTTGCCGTTGTCGATGATCACCTCGCCGTTGACGATGGTGGCCACGTAACCACGCTGCTCCCACACCATGCGCGCCGCGCCAGTGGGGAAGTCACGCAGGAGGCGCGCAGGGCCGACTGCCAGCTTCGCCCGATCGAGCAGAACCAGGTCGGCGCGTGCGCCCGGTCGGATCTCGCCGCGATCCCAAAGGCCGATCGTGGCTGCGGGAATGGCTGAAAGCTTGCGGACCGCCTGTTCGAACGTGAAGGTCTCGTCGACGTACTCGGCGAGCACGCGCGTGGTGTAGTCGGCTCCGCAGAACGTGTTGACGTGCGCGCCGCCGTCGCTCGAGCCGGGCATGGTCAGTGGATGCGCGAGCAAGAACCGGATGACGTCGCGGTCCTCCTGACTCATTGGTCGATCGATCACGAACACCGTCTCGAGATCCTCGGCCAGTGCCACGTCGAGGAACACGTCGAGTGGGTCGCCCTGACGGTCCGAAGCCAGCGCGGCGATCGACCGACCGACGAGCGCGGCGTTTCTCTCATCACGTACCGACGCGACCTGCAGCTCGGCCCAGGTGAACACAAGCTGCCGCGGTGCGTGCGCGAGGTCATGGCGAAAGCGGTCGCGGACCGACGGGTCGGCCAATGCTTGCATGCGCGCTGGCATCGCCATGGACAGCACTTCGCGGAACGACAGCATCTCGTCGAGCAGGATCGTGTCGCCCAACGCAAGGTGGAGCCCCTTGGGATTTGCCGACGCCATCGGATACACGCGTAAGCCGTCGCGGGCGTAGCCCTCCAACACGTCGAGGCAGTCGCGCCACACGTCGGGCGCGTTCGTGAAACGCAGCAACAAGTTCGCATGCATGCACTTGCCACCTGAGGCACGCACCATCGCCGCCAATAGGTGGCGATCGCTCTCGTCGTAGCCGAGCGCGAACGAGCGACAGAGGTGCTCAAGTGCGCCTTCGTCGTAACGTGCTAGCACCGACGACAGCGCGATGATTTCCTCGGGCGACGCGAGATTCGGCGGTACCGGTTTACCTTGATGATCGGCGTGCACATCGAGCTGCGAAGTCGACAAGCCAAGTGCACCGTCACGCATGGCGTCGTCGACGAGCGCCTGCATCGCGCGGATCTCGTCGTCGGTGGCCGTGCGCTCGCTCGCGGCCGTACCCATCACCCAGCGACGCACTGCGGCGTGGCCGACATAGGACGCCATGTTCACACCGATGCGCCCGTCGAGCAGGCCGAGGAAGTCGCCCAACGATCCCCCACCGAAACCGACGCCCGCACGGAGTGCATCGGCCGACATGCCCTCGACCTTGGCGAGCATCAGCACCAGCCAGTCGAGATCCTCCGGCTTCGAGGGTGCCAGCGTGAAACCGCAGTTGCCCGTGAGCACGGTGGTGACGCCATGCCACGACGACGGTGACGCCGAAGATTCGAAGTGCAACTGCGCGTCGTAGTGCGTGTGCACATCGACGAACCCGGGCGTGCAGTCAAGCCCGTCCGCGTCGATGACCGTGTTCGCGTGCACGCCGCGCAGCTGCCCGACGCGCGCGATGCGACCATCGCGCACCTCGATGTCACCGGAGTACGCCGGCAAGCCCGTGCCATCGCTGATCCGGGCACCTCGAATGACGAGATCGGCGGTCACGACACGCTCCCTGTCGTTGATGGCACATCCCATACGCACGGCAGCCGCAGTGCCGAACGACTCGAAAGGCCCCCGATGTGGACATCTTCAGCATCCGGGTCGAGCCGCAGACCCGGCAAGCGTTCAAGGATGCACTCGAGCGCGACCCGCATCTCCATCCGCGCGAAATGAATACCGAGGCAGATGTGATTGCCCTGACCGAACGCCACGTGGCCCTTCACCGGGCGCGTGATGTCGAAGCGGTCAGGATCATCCCAACGTCGAGGGTCGCGGTTCGCCGAATGCACGCACAGGTTCACCGTGGTCCCCTCGTCGATCACGTGACCTGCGATGGCAGTGTCGTGGGTGGCGGTGCGGCCGAAGGACAACAGCGGGGCTTCCCACCGCAACCCCTCCTCTATGGCGCGTGGAATCAGCGAGGGATCAGCCTGGAGCATCGCCAGCTGCTCCGGGTGGGTCAACAGCGCAAACAGTAAGTTCGTGAGCGTGCGATAGGTCGTCTGCGCACCGGCGGGCACAAGCAGGCGCACGAAAGCAACGATCTCATCGTCGGTGAGCCGCGCTCGCTCGCCATCGGGCATCGTGAGTTCGGCATGGACGAGCACGCTCACAAGATCGCCCGTTGGCTCGAGCCGGCGCTCGGCGATGACCTCGAGCACCATGGCCGCAAGCTCAGCTGCCGCTGCGAGTCGCTCGGGTTCGGCGATGGAAACGTTGGTGAGTTTTGTCGCCTGCTCATAGAACGTAGGAACGTGCTCGATCGGCAAGCCGGTCGCCACCGCAATGACGCTGATTGGGTAGTGGAACGCAAAGTCCGCCGCCAGATCACCGCGGCCGAGCGGCGCGAGGCGATCGAGCTGTGTGGTGACGATGTCGAGAACAAACTCGTGCTCCCACTTGACCATCTCGGGTCTGGTGAACGCGCCCTGGAGCAACGTGCGATAGCGCTGGTGATCGGGTGGATCCATCTCGAGGATCGTGCGCCCGATCACGGCTCGTAGCGCAGGCACGTAGTAGCGGCTCGAAAACGTAGCCGCGTCGCGGAACGCCCGGTCGACCTCCTCGTAGCCGAACACCGACACCTGCTGGTCGTCGGGTATGAGGTAGTTGTCCGTACCGACGACGCCGAAGATGCCCGAAACCGAACCGTCGTGCACGGGGCAGGTGTTGCGCAGTTCGTGCAAGCGGGGATGGGGGTCACGAATGACACCAAAGCCGCCCAGGCGATTCTTCGCCTCGAACACATCGATCGTGCTGTCAGTCTCGTGGTGATTCGTCATTCGGCCCCCGTGCGCGATACCGCAAGAACGCTAACGCAATCACCTGTCTTACAACGATGTTGCTGGGTCGCCTCGCCCGCAACTCAGCCGAAGCGGGCGGCCATCTGCTCGAAGCGGACGCGTGTGCTCAGCACGATCTGGGCATAGTCGTCGCGGTCGAGACCGAGTTCGTTCAGCGCCCCGAGACCGTCCGCGAGGTGCGCACGCGGGTTCTCACTGTGCACGTCGTACGCCGCGCAGTCAGCGATGAGTACCGCCTGATTGAGCTGCGTCTCTTCGGCCCCGAGCGAATGGTGCCCGCCGATGCCTGCAATAACGATGTCGGGAAGTTTCCACGCGCGAGCGGCGATGGCGCCGAGCTCGGTGTGGTTGATCTTGAGGACTTCCTGTTCGGCTTCGTGTCCGGGCAGCTGCTCGTCGTGGGTGAGGTTGATGATGCGCGCGGTGCAATCTGGACCGAGCGTGCCCGCGAGCGCCAGCTTGCCCACGTCGTGCAGGAGTGCGACGGTCATGGCTGCGGGCGGAATCGTGCGTGACGCGAGGCGCCGAATTGACTCGATGGCCAGCGCCGCCGTCACCGAGTGCTTCCACAACTCGCCCGGTTTGAGATCGAGTACCGCGACGCGCATGCGATCGGACACCGCCGCGCTGGTCGCCAGCGCGACGACCGTCGACATGCCCATGCGCACGACAGCGTCGTTGACGGTCGAGATCTCGCGTATCGAACCGCTGGCAGCCGAGTTGGCGGCGCGGAGAAGCTTCACCGTAAGCGCCGGGTCGTACTGGATGACGTCGACCACCTCGCGGACGTCGGTATCGAAGCGACCAGCCAGGTTGATGAGACGCGCGACCGACGTCGGCAGCGGCTCAAGGTTCGCTGCGCACTCCTCGAGGACCCGAATGTCGATGACGGCTTCCATGAACGCTCCCGCTAGGTGGGTGCTTCGTCCGTCGGCAGCGACACGATGCGGCGCACCCGCGCATCGCTCAGTTGATCAATCCTTGTGAAGCCCACCCCGTAAGATGGCGCCCCATGACGGAGCAGTGGAACACCCCGGAGCTGATCGCGAGCGCACGAGACGCGATAGAGCAGTCACTCGATGGCTATACACCGCCCGCGGCGTTTGGAGTCGGGATCGCAACGATCGGTCCGTCGGGCACCACGCTCGACACGTACTTTCCGCACGTCCATGCGGGTGATCACAATCTGCCGGGCGCCGTGCTCGCGTCGATCGTCGGTTATCGCGCCGGCACCACCACCATCACGATGGAGGCCGCAACGCTCGACGCGGCGATCACGATGTTGGCGCCAGCCGAAGCGTGCACCACCATGCCGCATCCGAACCTGCGGTCTTGGCGCACCGTGCGCGCGCTCACCGACGCCACGAGACCCGGCGGCACACGGCGCATCGTCGCCGTCTTCCTGGGCACGCTCGACGAACCGATCGTCGACACGAGCGACGCGTTCTTCCGTTTGCACCTCCTCTCGCAGCGACGCGTATCGCCGCACGGCGTCAACCTCGACGGCCTCTTCGCGAAGCTCGTCACGAACGTGTGGACCAGTCACGGCCCGTTTGAACCAGACGACTACGCGTCTCGCCTCCACGAGCTTGAGATCGCAGGCATGCGTCCAGTCGTGCACGCCATCGACAAGTTCCCCCGCATGGTCGACTACGTGATCCCGAGCGGCGTGCGCATCGCCGACGCCAGCCGCGTACGCCTCGGCGCTCACCTCGCCGAGGGAACCGTCGTCATGCACGAAGGTTTCTGCAACTTCAACGCCGGCACGCTGGGCGCCGCAATGGTCGAAGGGCGTATCTCCGCGGGTGTAGTGGTCGGCGCGGACTCCGATCTCGGTGGGGGCGCGTCGATCATGGGCACCTTGTCGGGCGGCGGCAAGCAGGTCATCCGCGTGGGTGAAGGCTGCCTCATCGGCGCCAATGCCGGCATTGGCATCTCGCTCGGCGATCGCTGCACTGTCGAGGCCGGCCTGTACCTCACTGCAGGATCGGTCGTGAAGCTGCCCGACGGCTCGACCGCGAAGGCACGCTCGTTGTCGGGCCGCTCAGACCTTGTTTATCGCCGCAACTCGATGACGGGCGCG
Organism: Actinomycetota bacterium; assembly: GCA_043738925.1. GTDB lineage: Bacteria > Actinomycetota > Acidimicrobiia > Acidimicrobiales > WLNW01 > WLNW01. The sequence goes on along the minus strand of JAYUFA010000243.1, from coordinate 385 downwards.
ATCGAGGCCATTGCCCGCGAGGGCTCGGGCGGCTGGACGGGCCTCAACGCCGTGCTGCACTGAGGCCGACTACACCTAGCCCGTTGCGCGGCCCGGTGTACGGCGCAACGACGCAACGCGCGCTGGCTCACATCGGCCTGGGGAAGTCGTCAGCGCGGAATTGCGCGTCGGTACCGCCGTCGACGAACACCACCGAGCCACAGAAGAAGCGAGCGTCGGGGCCGAGGAGGAACTGTACGAACGCCGCGAGTTCGTCGGGTTCGGCCTTGCGTCCGATCGGTACGGGGAACGCGTCGACCATTTCGCCGATGACCGGATCGTTGCGACTTGCCTGCAAAAGCGGCGTCTCGACCGCGCCCGGGGCCACGGCGTTCAGGGTGATACC
>JAYUFA010000242.1:0-2045 GCA_043738925.1 Actinomycetota bacterium | reverse complement strand
TCTCGCACTACGGACGCATGTGCCCGATCGAGACGCCTGAAGGCCCGAACATCGGTCTCATCGGAGCACTCGCCACGTACGCGCGGGTGAACCCGTTCGGATTCATCGAGTCGCCGTATCGCGTGGTGAAGGCAGGTGTCGTCACCGACGAGATCGTGTGGCTTGCCGCGGACGAAGAGGAGGAGTACGTCGTCTCGCAGGCCAACGCCAAGGTCGATGCCAACGGCAAGCTCACCGCCGATCGCGTGCTTGTGCGCCGCTCGCCGCAGGCTGCCTCGTTGTCCGACCTGAAGCTGCAGCTCGAGCGCGACGTGTTCTTCGGTGCCACCACCGAGATCTCGTCGGTGTCGCCGGCCGAGGTGCAGTTGATGGACGTGTCGCCGAAGCAGATCGTTTCGGTCGCCACCGCGCTCATCCCCTTCCTCGAGCACGACGACGCGAATCGCGCGCTGATGGGCGCCAACATGCAACGCCAGGCGGTACCGCTCATCGCGGCCGAGGCGCCCTATGTCGGCACCGGTATCGAAGCGCGTGCCGCGCGCGACGCGGCCGACATGGTCATCGCGGAGGACGACGGTGTCGTCACCGACCTCGATGGTCGCGTCATCACGGTCGAGTATAAGAAGCTCGGTAAGAAGGTCTACAAGCTCCTGAAGTTCGAGCGCTCGAACCAGGACACCTGCATCAACCAGAAGCCCCGCGTGATCGAGGGCGACAAGGTCAAGAAGGGCCAGATCCTCGCTGACGGGCCTTCCACCGATCTGGGCGAACTCGCGCTCGGCAAGAACCTGCTCGTGGCGTTCATGCCGTGGGAGGGCTACAACTTCGAGGACGCGATCATCTTGTCCGAGCGCCTCGTGCGCGACGACGTGCTCACGTCGATCCACATCCACGAGCACGAAATTGACGCCCGTGACACCAAGCTCGGCCCGGAAGAGATCACCCGCGACATCCCGAACCTCTCCGACGACATCCTCGCCGACCTCGATGAGCGGGGCATCATCCGCATCGGCGCCGATGTCGGTCCGGGCGATGTGTTGGTTGGCAAGGTCACACCGAAGGGCGAAACCGAGCTCACCCCCGAAGAGCGTCTGCTACGCGCGATCTTCGGCGAGAAGGCCCGCGAGGTGCGTGACACCTCGTTGAAGGTGCCCCACGGCGAAACCGGCAAGGTCATCGACGTCAAGGTGTTCAGCCGCGACGAAAGCCATGAGCTGCCTCCGGGCGTCAACCAACTGGTGCGCGTCTACGTCGGCCAAAAGCGCAAGATCAGCGTTGGCGACAAGCTGGCCGGCCGCCACGGCAACAAGGGCGTCATCTCCAAGATCCTCCCGGTCGAGGACATGCCGTTCATGGCCGATGGCCAGCCGGTCGACATCATCTTGAACCCGCTGGGTGTGCCGAGCCGCATGAATATCGGCCAGGTGCTGGAAGCGCACCTCGGTTACTGCGCACGCTGGGGCTGGAACGTCGAAGGCAAAGACATCGGTGCGGAACCGATTCGCGGCACCGAGACCAAGACGCGTCCGCGCACCGAACCGTCGACCTTCATCGCCACGCCGGTATTCGACGGCGCCCACTGGGACGAACTCGACAAGGCCGGCAAGCACCCGACCATCCAGAAGATCTTTGCGAACATCCGACCCGAGGGTGTTGACGGCAACCGACTCGTCGGCACCGACGGCAAGGTCACGCTGTACAACGGTCGCACCGGTGACATCTACGACAACCCGATCACCGTCGGCTACATGTACATCTTGAAGCTGGCCCACTTGGTCGACGACAAGATCCATGCTCGTTCGACCGGCCCGTACTCGATGATCACGCAGCAGCCCCTGGGCGGCAAGGCCCAGTTCGGCGGGCAGCGTTTCGGCGAGATGGAGGTTTGGGCCCTCGAGGCCTACGGTGCCGCGTACACCCTGCAGGAGATGCTCACCATCAAGTCCGACGACACCGTCGGCCGCGTCAAGGCCTACGAGGCGATCGTCAAGGGCGAGAACATCCCCGAGCCCTCGATCCCCGAGTCGTTCAAGGTGCTGCTGAAG
>JAYUFA010000241.1:0-5429 GCA_043738925.1 Actinomycetota bacterium | reverse complement strand
GCACGATCGCCGCGTGGTCACCTTCGAGCGCGCGCCACAATCCCGACGAACCGTCGGCGCAGACATCGACGTCGAAGCCGTGCGCGCGCAGGCCGCGATCGACGACGCTGCGGATGGCCTCGTCGTCCTCGATGACCAACACCCGCATATCGGCAACCGTATCGACGGTGAGCGACCTGCTGGGATCGCCATATTCAGTCCGAGTTCAGTCCAGGTCATGGTTCGCTTCAGTCCCGAGTCCGCATCATGGCCTCATCGCCTCCGATGTCCGGAGACGTTGAACCAAGGAGATCCGCAGTGAGCAAGCAGACCATCATGATCACCGTGGCGTCGCTCAGCGCAGCTGGCGCATCCGTCCTCGGTGGCGCGGTCGTGTCATCGAACGCGACCGCGTCGAGCACCACACCCGACAAGGCGACCATCACGGTCGTGATGAAAGGCGAGGGAGACGCCCAGCCGATCATCTGCACCTACGACGGAATCCCGTTCGTGAAAGCGCAGCAAGCCGGCGCGGTCGGGCTACCCGGTGAGATGTCCAAGCAGACTGCTATGGCAGGTGCGGCCAGAGTGACCTCCGGTGAGCCGACACTGGACCAGATCCGCAAGGGAGGGCTCGTCGTGACGGGCGGCGCGCTTTCCCCCCCTGGCGACGGGTCCGCGACCCTGCCGGGGAAGGTCGGCACCGCGGGCATGATCTCGAGGACGGACGCGCGGCCGGGCACCCCCGACGAATGCGTCGCACTGCGCCCCCCGAAAATCCTCGCGGAGCCGGTCTCGACCGGTAGCTGAGAGCCAGACGCGAGATCTAATCGGAGCGGTCGCCGACTCGCTAGCAGGACGCGGGTGGCGATCAGCCGAGCCGCTCGATGATGGTGACATTCGCTTGTCCGGTGCCCTCGCACATCATCTCAAGGAGCAGACACTGACTTACGCCGGGGGCGCGAGCTTGTCGGCGTAGAAGTTTGCGAGATCGCGAAGGGCGGTTCCGCAGTCGCCGGTGAAGGACGATCCGTGCATAGCGGCGATGGTCCGGGGGTGGAGTTCGGCGAGCCGCCTGATCGTGGCCGGGGTGCTGGGCGCCAGGCTGGAGTATCCGAAAAGACCTTCGGCCTCGACCGATGGGCCGACGACGTCGCTTTCGGTGAGCGCCGGGCCGTCGCCCAACTGGGTGAACAGATCGCCGCCGAGCAGCGTGCCGGTCGTCTCCTCGTAGAGGACACGGGCTTCCCATGCGTGCGGGACATGGGGTGTGTCGATGTGGCGAATACGCATGGTGCCGAGTTGCAGCGTTTCGCCATCGGACATCGGCAGCGGTGGCCGATCGGCCATTTGGTTCAGCGAGACCATGCAGCCGAGCCCACCGTGGACCACCAGCGCGTCGGGCGCGGCCGCGAGGAACTCGTTCATTGCACCGCATTCGTCGGACTCGACGTGGCCGAACGCGATCCAGCGCAGCCGGTCGAGCGGCATGATGGCTGCGATGGCCTCGCTTACCGCTGCGAACATGTCGCGGTGGCCGGTGTGGAACAGCAGTGGCTCGTCGTCATCGAGGAGAAACTGGTTGAACGTGAACCCGGTCGGCCCGATCTCGGGTACGAACGTGGATAGCCGGTAGATGCGAGGGGCGATCTCGTCCACTTTGGTGGTCATGGTCGGGTTCCTTTGGTTGTCGGGTTCCGCGCCGGTCGTTTCGCCGGCGCGCAGTAGGCGACGAATATCGTCGCGAGGTCGTCGACGAGGCGGCTCCAACGATTTCCGCCGGGATCATTGGAGATCTGTTGGTCGACGAGGCCGACCGTGAAGGCGGTCCACATGTCGACGTGGCGCGCATCGGTGATCCCGATGTCGGCCAACTGCCCGCGCACCCCTTCGAGCGCGCGCACTGCGGGTGCGAACGCCTCGGGGGTGGGTTCGAACCCGGGGATCGTGCGCTGGAACAACAACTGGTATCGGGCGACATCGCTCGTGCAGAACTCCACGAACCGGTGGGCGATCCCGGCGAGCACGACGCGGGGGTCCTCGGAGGCGGACATCTGGGTCACGCGTTCCGCGAACTCCGCGGCTGCCGTCTCGAACATGGCGTCGAACACTGCGTGCTTCGAACTGAAGTAGGTGTACAGCGATTGCGGCTCGACGCCGACGGCGCGGGCCAGGGCGCGTAGCGAGAGTGATGCGAGCCCGTCGGCGCGCACCATCACCCAAGCCATGTCGAGGACCTCGCGGCGCGTTGCCTCGTGCCGGAGGTGGCGGCGGTCATGTCGGACGGGTTTCGTCGTGCCGTTCCCGGGTGGCGATTCCGACTGGGTCATGGTCCCTCCTCGCAGAGACAACGCCTTGACTATAGCCGAGTGAAGTGCGAAAGTACGAACAGTATTCGGAAATTCGATGACTGATCGCGAGATGCTGACATGATGACCACGACGACAATCGAGCAGATCCCGCCGCTGCAGCGTCCGGAGACGATCACCCTCGCGGCGGCCGAGAACGACCGGGTGCTCGAGCTCCTCAACTCGCTCGACGAGCCGGATTGGTCGAAGCCGACTGATTGCTCGGCGTGGGATGTGCGCGCGCTGGCCGCGCATGTTCTGGGCGGGATGGAGGCGTTCGCGACGTTCCCGGAGTTCGTGCACCAGATGCGGGCGGGGGGCAAGGCGGCGGGCGACGGTCCGTTCATCGATGGCATGACCGCAGTGCAAGTGAACGAGCGCGCCGCGCTGACGCGGTCACAGCTCCTGGACCGTCTCGCCGATGTCGGTCCGCGCGCCGCGCGCCGTCGCGCCCGGTTCCCGGCGTTGATGCGACGCATGCCCATGAAACAAGTGGTCGCAGGAGTCGAGGAGACGTGGAAGATGGGCTATCTCCTCGACATCGTGCTGACGCGAGACACGTGGATGCATCGTGTCGACCTCGCCCGCGCCACCGGCCACCCGATGGTGCTGACGCCCGAACACGACGGCCGCATCATCGCGGAGGTCGTCGCGGAATGGGCGCGCCGACACGCGCGGTCGTTCGAGCTGCACCTCCAAGGCCCCGCCGGAGGGACCTACGTCGCCGGCCGCGATGGCGAAGAGATCGAGATTGACGCAGTGGAGTTCTGCCGGATCCTTGCGCACCGGGCCACCGGCGTCGGTCTACTCGCCCATGAAGTGCCGTTCTGACCGAAACATCATTCCCCGACAACCAGCGTCCTCAGCTCGACGCAGAAGAGAAAGCGATGAGCAACAGCAACGTGTATGACGACAGGTCAATCCCAGGTGCTCGCTCGCTCGGCGCCGACCCGACCGCACGCCGCGTCCTACACCCTCATGCGCGAAGAGCCCCAAATGCGCGAGCGCGACCCCGGCATGGGCGTCAGCAATCGTTACGTGGGGGCCCAGCTCGCATGGCCTGTAGTAGGTCGACGTCGAGTCGCTGTGCGGGGTTGCCCCAAACGTCCATGTTGTTGTCGAAGTAGTCAGTCGGAAGCATGCTCAATGCTGCCACGCGCTGCCCAAGGCGGCGGACGGCTCGCGCACCTATCCCACGCGCGAGAATGTCTCGCCGCCGGCATCGCTCAACGTGTTCACGAGAACGTGTCCAACACTTCGGTACTGGTTACATGTTTGATGTTGCTCTTGTCTCGGTACTCAGCGAGGCCGAGCAAGAGCTACGCGAGATTCTCGAACGCGACCCTCGCCGATCCGTCCGCTCCGCAGCCTCGCCAATGTCGACCTGACGCAAAGGGCCGGACGATTCCGTGATTCTTCGCGACGCGACTACTCATTGCGCGAATGGAGTGGTGCCAACACGATGGCTCGGCGCGCGCGGGTAGCGTTTCGTCGTGGAGTTGCTGGATCTGCGTGGTCATGTTCGCGACGAGCAGGTGCCCGGAGGTGTGGTGGTCGTCCGCGGTGGACCGGATTCGGCCGCGAAGCTCGTTGCGCATGCGCGACGGACCGCCCGCGCCTTCGTTCTCGATGGGCGTCCGGTTCTCGGGATCTCGGCGTTCGCTGTGCTCGACGACGTCGGACCGAGTTCGCTGTTGGGCATTCTGCAGCGCATGTCGACGTACCGAGTTGTGCATGTTGTTGGTGCGGCGAGGCTGATCGAGGCCGGGTTCGGGGTGCTACCGACCTTTGAGCGACCGCACGTCACGGTCGTGCTCGGCGCGCAACGCGATGTCGGCGCTTTGGTCGCGCTGCTCGGCGATGGCGAGCCGAACCCACGGTATGGTGACCTTGTGCGTCGTGCGAGGAGGCGTCCCCAATGATCCACGTTGACATCGCGGCCGACCTGAATGCCGAAGACGACACCGGCTACGTCTGGACCTTTCTTGATGAGGCCACGGATCCGTCGATGATCGTGCCCGGTGCCTTGGTCGTCGCGGGTGACGTTGATGCCCCAGCGGTCGCGGTCGTCGTCGATCTTGTCGAACACCCCAACGGCACGATCGTGCACCTCGATGTGTTGCCGGGAGCAATCGGTAGCTACGTCGAACTCGCACGCCGAATCGGCGCAACCGCCTGAGCCGGACCAATCCTGACGCGCACACGGCACACGGCACACGATGTCGGTGACGCCGACACCGGTCTGAGGTGCTGCCGGTGACGACCGTGTAGGGGCGATCTTAGGGCTGCTACTGCAGCTTAACTGCAGCTATGAAATGGTGTCCGTGGCCGTCCGCACCGATTCATTCCCGGTCGGCAACACTGTTGACCTGCGTTTTCGCGTCCACCGACGTTCACTGACATCCAGTTCGGGACCATGACGCGCAAGGGGTCGTGGGTTCGAATCCCGCACGGCCCACTCGAGGAAACCGCAGGTCAGGGCCTTTTCGGTCCTGGCCTGCTTCTGATTCTCGGTAACTTTCAAATGGCTACTGCAGCTTAACTGCACCTTACGGGTGCAGCTATGACACCGGCGGGCCCTTCGTGAGTCCGGGTGTTGTCGTTTGATGTCGTACCCGGTGGTGTCGTCTTGTGGTTGTCTCCATGCCAGCGAATGGCGCGCTGGAGGGCCCGAACGCGACATGCAATCTTGCGCGGTCAGTGACTAGCCGATGGAACGATTCTGAACGCGGAACCGAAGGGCGGAACCGGCGGGGCCAACGCCGCTCGGTCCCGTCGTTTCGCGGGAAATGGTGGTCGTAGGGTTTGGCGTCAACCTCGGTGTGCACATTTCATGGGATGGTTGCCGGGCCCGAATCAGCGTGGCACAATTGTGGCCATGACGACAGAGGCGCTGCGGACGGTGAGGGATCGGTTCTCGGAGTACGTGGATCGGGTGGAGCGTGAGCACGAGCGTGTGGTGGTTACGCGCAACGGTCGACCGGCGGTGGTGTTGATCAGCGCTGACGACTTGGCGGGGCTTGAGGAGACCATTGCGGTGTTGAGCGACACTGAGGTGATGCGGGCCGTCGCTGCCGCCGAGGCTGCGGTGGCGGCGGGCGA
>JAYUFA010000240.1:0-14544 GCA_043738925.1 Actinomycetota bacterium | reverse complement strand
GAGGCGGATGATGCAGGACATACGCAATGCGGTCGCAGTGATCACCGGCGGCGGCTCGGGCATCGGCTTCGCAGTCGCTCGCGCTCTTGCGACGCAGGGCTGTCACATCGTGCTCGTCGATATCGACGACAACGCGCTGGCCGCCGCCGCCGCGACAATCACGACTCTTGGTGCCGAGGTGATGACCTCGCACACCGACGTGTCGGTTCTCGAGGACATGCAAGCACTCGCCGCGGCTGCCGTTGCACGCTTCGGGCAGGTCGACATCGTCATCAACAACGCTGGCGTGATCGCGTGGAACTCGATGCGCAATCTCACCGTCGAGGATTGGCGCTGGGTCGTCGGTGTCAACCTGTGGGGTGTGATTCACGGCGTACATGTCTTCCTGCCCATCTTCGAAAAGCAGGGCACGCCGGCGCATTTCGTCAACGTGGCATCGGTGGGTGGCGTGCTCGCCGAAACGCCGTTCATGACCACGTACTCGGCGACCAAAGCCGGCGTGATCGGTCTGTCGCTCAGCCTCGACACCGAGTTGCGCATGACCGGTTCGCCGATCGGCGTGTCGATCTTGTGTCCGAGCAACACCGCCGACACCTTCGTGCTCGACGCAGAACGCAACCGCCCCGCAACAGCGCCCGCCGCGCCGCGTTCGCCCGGTGTCGAGGAGTTGCTCGGCGCCGTACGCCAGGTGGTCGAGCACGGCCAACCGGTCGACGTGCTGGCGGCGCGGGTTCTCGAAGCGATCCTCGAAAGCAAGCTGTGGATCTTCCCGCACCCGGACGCACAAGATCAGATTCAGCCGAGACTCGACCGCCTCACCGGGGTGCTGGCCGACGCTGCCACACAGAGCATCGAAGGCTGAGCGATACGACGAGCCACGAACGGCACTCAGGTGTGCAACGCTGGTCGTTCCATGACGACGCGACGTGCGCCCGGAGAATCGAACGCACCGGTCGCTCGAACCGAAGATCCGCCGGCCGTGCCACGGGGCCTTCTCGCGCGCGACGACGACACCGACCCTGTCCCGGCGGCCATCTTGCGCTCGGCCGGTGAACTGCTCTCCCGAAACAGCCCGTCCGAGGTAACGCTGCGGGAGATCGCTGCGCACGCGGGTGTGAACTACGGGCTGATCCATCGCCACTTCGGCACGAAGGAAGCGCTGATCCTCCGCTTGTTCGACGCCTTCGCCAAGTACGGCGCCAGCCTCATGCAAGATGCCGAGTCGATCTACGAAGCCATCGCCAAGGCATTCGAAGCCGAATCGGGGGCGTTTGCCGAAATCTTGGCCTGGATGATCCTGGACCGAGTCGAGCCCGACCGACTGTGGGGTGACCTCACCGTCATGCACGACGCGGCCGACCGCACGGCGAGCGCCTGGGACGAGCACACGCCGCTGCCACCGACCCGGCCGGTGTTCGATCCGCGGGTGGTCAGCACCCTCGCGGTGTTGGTGATCTCGGTCTGGGAGTTCTATGCCCCCTACGTCGCAACCATGGGTGACTACCCCGACCGAGACGCGGCCGACGTGAAGCGCGAGGTTTTGGAACTGCTCCAGCTGATGATCGCCGCAGCAACGCCGCACGCGGGCTGAGCATGGAACTCTCCCTGGGTGTTTCTCGGGTAGCCACCCGCTACACTGCGTAGCCAGTGGCTACACGGCGCGAGCGTCGGGGGTCTGTTCGCGGTAGGGCTCATTGTGAACGGACCTCCAACCGTCGTTCCGTGGGCCGAGTCGGCCCGAGGAACGGTCACTCACCCGGCACGCGACGCTTCACTCATCCGGCACACGCTCCGAGGATCTAGGGTTTGCCGGATGCGATCGTTGCCCTCCGATGCGCGAGCCCGTCGCTCGACGGCAACTCGGCACGGGCTGGTGCTCATCACATGCATATTGCTCGTCACCGCGGCGTGCAGTAGCGACACAGACGATCCCGATCTTCCCGGCGTCTACGTCGCCGTTATCCGCTCGCTGGCGCCCGGTGTCACCGACACGATGCCAAAGGACGTATTCGTCGAATCGCCCGTCGGAATGCCGCTCTCGCTCGAGCAACAGACCAAGGTCGTCAAGGCGTTCGGCGACGCCACCGCGGTTCGGTTCATCGACGAGCGCACCGAGGCCGTTGATGACGGTCAACCACAATCACCGGTGCGCCGCGACGGTGTGCTCCTCGAGATGAACCCAAGCGCGTCAACCTCGACGGGTACCACGATCAAGACCACGCGCTATGCGGCCCGCGATGACGAACGAACGGTGTGCCTCGACCTTCAGCTCCGCGCAAAAGTCTGGGAGGTCGCACAGACGCGCGATTGCTGAACGCGCGAGATCAATCCTCGAGTGACCAACCAACCGCGCGAGCGCAGCGAAGGAAATCCTCGCGATCGACAGGCTGATCGCCGAGGGCGCGAGCCCGTGCGTCGCGAAGTTGCGCCCGGCATTCCTCGGACGAGGAGCGCGTGGACCAGTCGATGAGATCAGCGGCCGCGGTCACAACGAGCGCAGCGTCGCGATAGTGGCCGAGCGTCGCCAGCCCGCGTGCGCTGAGCGCCAACTGTGCGAGCGTCTCGTGATTTGGTTGTACCTCGAGCGGATCGCGTGAGCGGCGCAGCAATTGATCGACCACGTCGGCAAGCAACAGCGCTGTGAGCCACGCAAAGCCCACGCGCAGCGAGGGACGGGCCGACACCGCCGTGAGCGCGCCGACCACCCACGCGAGCTGAAAGCGCGTGTCGAAGGCTGCCAAAGTGCGACCACGATCGACATCGGGTGCGTGCTGTTGCACCGCCGCGTTGAACGCCTGCGCGGCAACAGCTCCGCACAAGCCGATGCCGAACGCGGCGATCGCGGTACCGAGGCGGTTCGCAGCAATCGCGGCCACGGTCGAGACGCCGGCGCCGACCACGACGGCGCCGCTCAGCATGCGGTCCTCAGCAAACTGTGCGCGCAGACGTGGGGCGATGGTGTTGCCCACAAAGCTGCCCGTGCCGTGCGCCAGAAACACCAACCCGAAGAACCACGTCGGCGCACCGAGCCGCTTCAGCGAGGCGCCGAGGAGGAACAACAGGAACCCCGTGGCGCCCTTCAACGCCAGCATGCTCGACTGAGCGGCGAGGATGGTGCGGGCGTGCAGTTCATTCCAAACGATCTCGGTGTCGGGTTCGACGATGAGTGCCGTTGTCGCCGGCAGTCGGAGCGAAACGAGCCCGCCGGCAGCAAAGACGATCGCGCCGAGCAACGGCACCCAGCGTGCCGAACTGAGCGTGAGCACCCCCGCCGCGCAGGCTCCACCAACGCCACTCGACAGCGTGCCGAGAACAGCAAGGCGCGAGTTGACCTCGACGAGTACCGCACCCGGTACGAGGCGCGGGATCATCGCGTTGCGGGTCACCGAATAGGTCTTGGTGAGCGCCAGCATCGAAAAGGCGAGCGGGAACACGACGAGCTCGCGCAGCTGGCCGACCATCGCGAGGCAAATACCGCATCGGCTCAGCATCGTGATGGCGACCATGGCCCGATGACCACCCCGAATGCGGTCGACGAGTGGCCCGAGCAGGGGCGCCACGAGCACAAACGGCGCGAGTGTGCAGGCGAGGTACACAAGAATACGCGGGCGAGCCGCATCGAAGCTGATGTTGAGGAACAGCGATCCAGCCAGCGACACGGTGAAGCACGCCTCGCCGAACGCGCTCAGGACATGCACCAGCGAAGCGGTCCCGATCGGTTGTCGACCCAGCAACAGGTGCTTGGCTCGCGCGCGGATGATCACTGCTGGACTGTACCTACTGGGTGATCCCCAAGCCCCGCTACGCCGAATGCCCGGAAACGGAGGAACGTCATGTCGATCAGCCCGATGCGGAACTTCGACCCTCGCCGCGTCGGCACGCTCGAGTGCCGAGCGTGGGAGTGCTACTACCGGCGACGCTGGTTCGCATTCCTCGTGGCATCGGTACACCTGGTGCGCGCCGGCTTTGCGATGTCGTGGCCGCGCTCGCTACGCGGCGCCTGGTTCGTCCTACGAGCAAACCAACTCTGGGCGCCTTACCCCGACAACGACGCCGCGGGAGCTCAGCGGTACATGGTGCGGTTCTACCGTCTGGTGGCCGACGCACACAGCGAAGCGATCGACGTCGACGAGATCGCTCGACGCGAGCTTGAGTGGTGGCGCGTGCATCGCGAAGCGCAGCTCGACGGGACTGACGATCTCGACTCGCTGACCGCAGCGCTCGCGGATCTTTACGCATTCACCTATGGCGTCGAGACGTTGGCAGTCGCGCCGGCCGCACGGCTGCGGGCCCAGGCCATGGTCGTCTCCGATGAGTGGGTGGCCGCAGGGGCCGACCCGACGAACACGAAACTCGCTACGGAGCGTGCGCTGTTGGTGCGTTCGTTCGCTGCGCTGCTCGCCGCGGTGCACGGCCCCCCGGCCGCATCGACGTAGCATCGCGCCATGTTGATCACGACAGGCAACGACCTTCCCGGCTATCAAGTCGTTGCTGTGCACGGCGAGGTCTTCGGCTTGACCGTGCGGGCGCGCAACATCGGAGCCGGTTGCATGGCCGGCCTCCGTTCGATCTTCGGTGGCGAGATCCCCGAGTTCACCAAGCTCTTGGCGCTCAGCCGTAACGAAGCCATGAACCGCATGACCGAAGAAGCTGTTCGGCGCGGCGCGAACGCGATTATCGCTATGCGGTTCGACTCCGGAGCCATCGGCCAATGGAGCGAAATCTGCGCCTACGGGACAGCCGTAACGGCCACGCCGATCACCGAGACCGCCGTGCGTCAACTCTCCGAAATGCACCAACGACCACCAGCGCCGTAGGGACACGATGCCAACTGACGGGTATGAAGCAATCACCAAGCTCGTGTACGAGTACGCCAAGCGCATTGACCGAGGCGACCTCAAGGGCGTCGGCGCCCTCTTCGCTCATGGCTCCGTTGACACCGGCGACGGCATCGAACTGCGCGGCATGGAAGCGGTCCGCGACATGTATGGCGTGGTGATCATCTACCCGGACGGCACACCGCGAACGCGACATGTCACCACGAATCTGATGATCGACGTCGACGAACAAGCGGGCACCGGCACCTGCGAGTCGTATGTCACCGTGTTCCAGCGAACGGACGACTTTCCGCTGCAGCCGGTCTACCAAAACCGCTACGAAGACCGCTTCGTGCGCGTCGACGGCGCGTGGCGATTCGCACACCGGTTGATGTGCGATCACTGCCCCGGGGACACGAGTCACCACCTGCGCACGTAGGGTCTCGCCACATGAACGGACTCGATCTTGGTATTGCAGGCCGCCGTGCGCTGGTCGCAGCTTCATCTGCGGGTCTTGGCCTCGCCGCCGCGCAAGCACTGCACGCCGCGGGGTGTCGTGTCGTCATCTCGGGCCGAAACGCCGACCGCCTGAACGCAGCGGTCGCGACCATGCCCGGCGCGCTCTCGTTGATCGCCGACGTGGGCGATGCTGCGGGCGCGACTGCGCTGGTTGCGGAGGCGATCGAATCCTTCGGTGGCATCGACATCCTTGTCACCAACGCGGGTGGTCCGCCGGCCGGGACGTTCGCGTCGACCGCGGTCGATGCGTATTCCGCCGCGCTCGACCTCAACCTGATGTCGGTCGTGGCGATGTGCAAGGCGGCGGTGCCGGCGATGCAGGCGCAACAGTGGGGACGCGTTGTGGCCATCACCTCGATCTCGGTGCGCCAGCCGATCGCGCACCTGATCTTGTCGAACACCGCACGCGCCGGCGTCACCGGGTTCCTCAAGACGCTGGCGCTCGAAGTAGCCCGTGACGGGGTCACCGTGAACTCGCTGCAACCAGGGCTGCACGCCACCGACCGCCTCCGCCAGCTCTACGGCGATTCCGTCGACGCGGTCGCCGACGCGATCCCGGCCCGAAAGGTCGGCGATCCTGGGGACTTCGGCCGTATCGCCGCGTTCCTGTGCTCGGAGCACGCGAAGTTCGTCACCGGGGTCGCGCTACCGGTCGACGGCGGCGCCTACGGCGGGTTGCAATAGTCAGGCGGATTCGATTGCGAGTCGACGCGCCTGGAGCCGGTCCCACGAACGCGCCATCGGAGCGGGCACGACCGGCTGACCGAAGATCCACTGGGCCAACATCGCGACGGCCGTAACGACGCTCAACGCGATGGCGCCGACGATCGCCGTGTGCATCGCCGATCCGACACCACTGCCCACGCTGGTCGGGAACACGAACAATGACAGCGCCACGCACCACACACTGAGCGCAGGCCGCGCCCGTTCGGTTCCGTGCACCGCGAGCAACGCCAGCGCCGGCGGTAGATACCAGGGCCACAACACCGGGCCGAGGCCGATGGCCACAAGCAACGTGAGGCCGACCGCGAGCTCGGTTCCGAGCCGTTGCGTGTGCGACAACAACAACCACCCAACACCTGCGGCGACAAGAAGGCTCGCGGTGCGGAACAAACCGACCACGGTGTCCTCGCCTACTGCGAAGCGGAACCAGTGCAGCACACCGCTCGTGAGCAGGCCGCCCATCGTCGAGGGAGCGAATGTGGTCTTGATCTTGCCCGTGCCCCTGAGGGCGGTGACCCAACCCTGGCTCATGTGAAATTGCACGGACATCGCCATCACGAGAACGAACCCGCCAATGGTGCTGAGCGCAGCACGCGCGGTCCGTGACAACCATGTCGATGGTCCGTCGACCCACACCCACCCGAGGTACGCGAGGCCCACAACGGCGGGCAACTTGATAGCCAAGGCGCCAGAAAGGGCCAGAAAGGCCAGCAGACGATGACGATCACCGAGCAGGGCCAACCCCACGAGCAACAGCGCCATCATCAACGCGTCATTGTGGATTCCGCCGACGAAGTGCAAGAGCACGACAGGGTTGCCCACAGCGAGAACGAGCGCGAGCGCGGGGTCGGCACCGAGTTGGCGAGCGATGCGCACCACGGCCCAGCCGCTGAGCACAACCGCCGCCACGATGACCAGACGAAATGCCCACACCGCACGAGCGGGGTCGTGCCCGCTGATGCTCACCAGCGCGGCCGAAAGCTTGTTCCACAGCGGACCATACGGCGACGGGTTGTAGTGCCACACGTCGTCTGCGGCTTGGAGGAACTTGCCGCCGCCAAGCGCCCAAGGCCCGACGACGGTGGGATCGAGCCCTCGCCCGGCGATTTCTCCTTGTGCTGCGTAGCTGTACACATCGTTCGACAACAGGGGCGGACCGAGCACGATCGGCAGCGCCCACACCGCGAGCACTTGCGCGCTGACCCGCAACCGCACGGCCTCGGGGAGTTCGCTGTGCAACATCGCCCCGCTGAGTCGAAACCACCCGAATCCGAGCAGGGCCACCCCCAGCACGAACGTCACGGCACTGAAGAGGGGGCCGCCAGGATGCGCAACGCCGGGGAGCGTGAGCCGCCAGGTGGAGTTGGCGTGACGCCACACCGGGGCCGTCGTGGCGACGATGAGCGCACCCACGAAGCCGCACAGCAGCGCCTGAATCAGCGGCGCGGACCACCGCAGTCGAGCGCCAACGCGCTCGGGGGCAATGATCGGAGTGATGGTGTCGCTCATGAGAGGCCCGCCGCACGCGCGAACGGTTCGGACATCGGGCGCCCGAACGACCGTCAGCGCAGCGGCAATGGGAGCTTATCCCCGGGGTACGACCCGGCCGAGCGCGCGCGACGTCCTATGGCTGTGGCGAGTGCCACAGCCGGGCGCGCCAACCACAGCTGTCGACCTACTTCTTCACCGGTCGATAGAAGACGGCCAACAGGGCATGGCTCGCGCCGAGTCCGACGAGCAGCGAGAACCAGAAGCCGAACGTGCCCGACAAGTTGTCGTCGATGCTGAAGGCCCGGTCGAGGGAGTACTTGTATGGGCCGAGGGTGGCGATGAGCATCGCGGCAACTGCGATGAGGAAGGTGTACTCCCAGCCCTCTTTGATGATGAAGAAACCGTTCTTGCGGTGCACTGTCCAAATGGCAACGGTCATCAAGCCGATGAAACCCGCAGCGGCCAACGGGGTCAGCAGCCCGAACGCCATCATGAGTCCGGCGCCGATTTCGGTAGTCGATGCCAGGATGGCGTGAATGCGCCCCGGCTTCATGCCGAGCGATTCGAACCAGCGGCCCGTGCCCGCGATGCGACCACCGCGGAAGAAGTGGTTGTAGCCGTGCGCGGCCATCATCAGACCGAACCCCACCCGCGCAATCAGCATCGCCAGGTTGATTGCATCGACGTCGTTCATCGTTCGCCCTTTCGTATCGGCGAGCCAGCTTAGAACGCACGCGTCGACGCAGTGACCCGAAACCGTCCGCTCAGCGATACATCGAGGCGATCTCGGCCGCGTACTTCTGCGTGATGTTGCGGCGCTTCAGCTTCGATGTCGGCGTGAGCTCGTCGGAGTCCGCGAGCCAATCGACGCCGAGGATCACCCACCGCTTGATCTGCTCGGCGTGATTGAACTCGTCCATGACTTCGTGCACGCCAGCGGCGACGATCTCGAGCACCTTCGGATGCGTGGACACGGTCGCCAACGACGCGTCGGCGAGGCCCTCACGGTCTGCGAACGCACGTGCTTGGTCGGGGTCGAGTACGAGGAGCGCCGACATGAACGGCTTCGCGTCGCCAATGGCGCACGCCTGACCGATGAGCGGCACCAGCTTCAACTTCGACTCGAGGTTCGCGGGGCTGATGTTCTTGCCCCCGGCCGTGATGATGAGCTCCTTCTTGCGATCGACGATGCGGATATAGCCCTCGTCGTCGAGCACCGCGATGTCGCCGGAGTGCAACCAACCGTCGTCATCGAACAACTCGGCAGTCTTGGCCGGGTCCTTCAGATAACCGGCGAACACGTTTCCACCTCGGCAGATGATTTCGCCGTCGTCGTCGAGGCGCACCTCACATCCGGGCACGGCGCGACCCACGGTGCCGGGCTTGGGGCGTAGACCCTCCCAGGTCATCGGGCCGCTCGATTCGGACATGCCGTACAGCTCGGTGAGCGGCACGCCCAGGCCGCGGAACCACACCACCAGTTCAGGGGCAATCGGCGCGGCACTCGTGACCGCGATGCGCAACTCGTCGAGCCCAATCATCGCTCGCAGCGGCGCGAACCCGATCGAGTCGAGCGCGGCGAGCGTGGCAAGCTCGCTGGCGTCGGCGCGCCCCAGCGCTTTGGCCACAGCGATCGGTGCCGCCACGGCCATCGCGGCCTCGAACTGCGCCTGCCTGGTGGTGTCGGCACTCAGCCTGGCGAGCAGGCTCGCTCGCAACTTCTCCCAGATGCGCGGAACGCCGAGCAGCAGGTTCGGACGCACTTCGCGTAGCGCTGCCGCGAGACCGCCGGCCTCGGGGAGACAAGCCACGTCGTAGCGCGCCGAAATACCTCCGTAGTGGGTGGTCATGCGCTCGGCGATGTGCGCCATCGGCAAATACGAGATCGTGCGCGAACCAATCATGTCTGGGTCGATGTCGAGACCGATGTGGCGCATCATGGCCACCGTGTAGACAACGTTGCGCTGGGTGATCATCACGCCCTTCGGCGGACCCGTCGTGCCCGAGGTATAGATCACGGTCGCGAGATCCGAGGGCGATACACCCGCCGCCGCCGCATCGAGATCGGCCGGTTCGTGCGCGATGAGCTCGTCGTAGCCGAAGTCACCTCCGCCGTGCAATGACCCGACCGATCGCAGCAGGGGCAGATCAGGTTGTGCCTCGCGGACCCGGCTGAGGAAGCTGTCGTCCTCGACGAAACCGAGCGTGGCCTCGCAATGGCCGACGAGATACGCCAACTGTTCGGCGGATGACGAGTTGTAGATCGAGATCGGCGTTGCGCCACACATGGTGATCGCCACGTCGAGGAAATGGAACTCGGGGATATTGCGCAACATCAAAACGACTCGGTCACCGCGACCCACGCCCCGAGCGGCGAGTCCCGCCGTCAATCGGGCCACCACCTCGCGGTACTGCGCATACGTATAGGTCGCCGCCGAGTCGCCCAGGGTGCGAAGCGCCACCTTGTCAGGCGCGTCACGAACCGCGTCGAGGAACATCGTCGCAAACGTGGCGCCCTCGACCTCAGCCGCGAGTTCCTCGATCGTTGCCGCAACCATGCAGACCTCCGTCGGTCGGTGCCGAGACGGTAGTCACTTCGTGCCGGCACTGCTGCGGCGACGTTTCAATGGTTCGGGGCCCCTTAGGCTGAGCGGGCTGTGCATCCGTTGAGCATCATCATCGCGGTCGTCGTCGGCCTGGTCATCGTGCGCTTCGGCTTTGCGATGCTGCGTTCACTCGGCACGCCGGTGCCCGAACCGCCGCCGGCCGGCGAGCTGCGGAAGGTAAAAATGACGTATCGCTGCTCGCTCTGCGGGACCGAAGTGCGCATGACGGTTGCCAACGACGCTATGCCAGATCCACCTCGGCACTGCATGGAGGACATGGACCTCATCAGTACGGGTGATGTCTGAAAGCTCAGCGGATAGGCGTGGCGTCGCGGGCGTCCCCTCCACATCTCGCCTGTTCCAGGCGAGATCAACGAATGGTGCTGCTGGGTCGGATGCGCCTATCGGCGCATCCTCGGAGCGAACCGACTGAGCAGCTGTTCCCGAATACGCGATTGGAGTTGACAACAGGCTTTTCCCCAACTGTGGAAAACGCTGTGTGGAAACGACAACCGTGTAACTCGCGCTCAACCGGTTGGGTCAACGGAATTGCGTTGCGGTGATGATTCCACTGAGGATGAGCCCCAAACCGAGCAGCAGGTACCAGTTGTCGGTGGCCCCGGGCAGCAAGGAAACGTAGTTCAGCAGGATCACCAGGATGCCGACGCCGAGCAACGTGAACATCAGGACCGGCACCCACATGGGGCTCGGCATCTGATCCTTACGCATGACCGGTGGCGTGTAGCGCGGTGAAGCCGCGGGCGAACCTGAGCTGCCACCCTTGGGGGTGACGCGGCCGCCTTCGATTCTGCGCTTTTCTGGTTTCGCCATAGGCGCCACAGAATAGGCCGTGGTCCGGTCAGCCCGCACAACTACGCTGCCGGCGTGGCTCGACGTGTCCTCGTCATCGACAACTACGACTCGTTCGTCTACAACCTCGTGCAATACCTCGGTGAGCTTGGGGCCGAACCGCTGGTGCATCGCCACGATGCCCTGACCCTTGACCAGATCGACGCGCTCGACCCTGACGGCATCCTCATCAGCCCCGGCCCAGGGCGGCCGGAAGATGCCGGGTTGTCGAACGAGGTCATCACTCACTTCGCGGGCCGTCGCCCGGTGTTCGGCGTCTGCTTGGGTCTTCAATGCATCGGACAAGTATTCGGCGGCGACATCGTGCGGGCGCCCCAGGTGATGCACGGCAAGACCTCGTTCATCCATCACGCCAACGTCGGGGTGTTCGCGGGCCTAGCCGACCCGTTCGAGGCCACGCGCTATCACTCGCTTGTCGTCGAGCGCGATTCGGTGCCCGCGTGTTTGGAGATCACCGCGACCACCGAGGACGGTCTCGTGATGGGCCTTCGCCATCGCGACTACGACATCGAGGGCGTGCAGTTCCACCCCGAATCGATCCTCACCACAGGCGGCCACACGATCGTCGCCAACTTCCTCGCAAAGCTGTAACTACGGCGCCTTGGTCGTCGTGGTAGCGGTGGTCGATGTACCGCCGCTGGTGGTCGGGCCACCGATCGAGGTGGTGGTGGTCGATGCCAGCTTGCCGACCGTCACCACGACGGTGGTGCCCTTCGTGATCTGGACTTCCTTCGGAGGATTCTGACTGATCACGCGTCCGAGGTTGGGGTTCCCGGCCGCGAACTCCTGAAACTTGACATCGATCTTCAGCCCCGCAGCCTCGATCGCCTGCTTCGCGGCATCAAGCGTCAGGCCGGCCACATCGGGCACGATCACCTTCGGCAGACCGGTCGAGATATAGAGCGTCACCTTGGAGTGCGCTTTCACGGGCGTGCCGATGACGGGGTCGGTGCGGGTGGCCTTGCCGGCATCCATCGCGTCACTTGGCTCCTCGGCCACGACCACATCGAGACTCTTGGCCGTGAGGTTTGCCGTAGCCGTGGCCGCGGTCTGGCCCGCGACATCCGGCATGGCAAACGACGGCGGCGCCGAATAGGTCAGCTTCACCGGTTTGCCAATCTCCAGCCGAGTGCCCTTCACCGGGTCCTGCGTCAACACCTCGCCTTCGGGCTTCGTGCTCGTGGCGTCAGGCACCTTCTCCACGGTGAGCTGGTATTGCCCGCTCAAGAGCTGTTCCGCATCGTCGACCTGCGAGCCAATGACGTTGGGTACCGACACCGTCGTCTTGCCCTTCGACACCGTGAGCGTGACCTTGGTACCGGGGTCGACCTTGGTGCCGCCAGTCGGATCCTGCCGAAACACTTTGCCCACCTCGGTGTCGAGGTTCTCCTCCGGCACGATGACCGGTACGAGACCCAGCTCACGCAACTTCGCTTCGGCCTTGTCCTGCTGCTCGTTGATGAAACTCGCCAAGCTGATTTTGCCGGCCGGAGTGGGCGTCTTCGTGCCGCTATCGCCGCCGGTGAGCAGCAGCAAGAAGATCGCCGCCAGCACGATCAAGACCAACACGATCAGTACCGCGAACACGCCGGTACGCGCACCCGACCCAGCGCGGCGCGCCGGTGCCATGACCGTCGAATCCGTGCGAGGAACGGCCGTGGTGGCCGCCATCGACGTGGTGGCGCCAGAAGCGCCAGCAGATGCTGCGACACCATCCGCGACACTCACGGCCGCCGGCTTGGCCAGCCGGTGCAGGCCATCGCGGTAGCGCCGCAGATCGGCGCGCAGGTCGTCGGCGGCTGGGTAGCGATGCGCCGGATTCTTGGCCAGCAACTTGAACGTGATCGCCTCGAGCGGCTCCGTGACCGCCACCCCGCGGGCGCGCAACCCGGGCGGCTGCTGCTGCACATGCTGATACGCGATTGCGATCGGGTTGTCGCCTTTGAAGGGCGGCTCACCTGCCAGCATCTCGTAAAGCACCACACCGAGCGAATACAAGTCGCTGCGAGGGTCGACCGGCTGACCTTGGGCTTGCTCAGGCGAAAAGTACGTTGCCGTGCCCATCACCAAACCGGTCTTGGTGAGGTTGGCGTCACCCGCGTTCGCGGCGGTGGCGATACCGAAATCGGCCACCTTCACCTGACCGCTCGGTGTGACGAGCACGTTGCCGGGCTTGATGTCGCGATGCACCAGCCCGCTGCGGTGAGCGAACGACAGAGCCGCCGCGACATCGGCCGTGATCTCCGCGGCGCGTTCGGGCTCGATGCGGCCTTCCGCGCGAATGATGTCGGCGAGACTGCGGCCTTCGATGTACTCCATCACGATGAAGTAGGTGCCGTTCTCCTGGCCCCAATCGTAGATGCCGACGATGTTCGGATGGTTCAGGTTCGCTGCCGCCTGGGCCTCGCGACGGAACCGCTCGACGAACGACGGATCGGACGCAAACTCGGGAAACAGCACCTTGACCGCAATCGGGCGATCGAGCAACTCGTCGTGGCCCAAGAAGACGTCGGCCATGCCACCGCGCGCGATCGGCCGTTGTAAGGCGTAGCGGCCGTTGAAGACGGTCGGAGTCGCGTCAGACATGGTTCATCACTCGTCCGATTGGGCGGGTCGGGGCGCTACCCGCTCGGGTGCCGTAGAGGGTAGGGCAACGGGTGCGATCAGCGGGCACGGAGCGCCGCCTCGATCACCGCTTTGGCGATCGGTGCCGCCAAACGGCCACCGGTTTGTTCGGTGGCGCCGGGCTGAGCTTCGACCAGAACGGCCACCGCGACGCTCGGTACCTGGCCGGCCACACCGCCGAACCCGATGACCCAAGCGTGCGAACTGGGCGGGCTCGTGCCCAGTTCCGCGGTACCGGTCTTGCCGCCCACCACGTACCCGTCGACCGCCATGCGGAACGCTGTTCCGCCAGGGCCTTCGACCACACCGACCATCGCCTCGCGCAAGGTGGCAGCGACTTCAGGCGTGACCGCGGTGCGCCACGGAGCTGGCGTGTAGACGCTGAGCAACTCACCCGACTTCGTGCGAATCTCCTTCATCACGTGCGGCTTCATGATGACGCCACCGTTCGCGACACCGGCAGCAACAAGTGCCATCTGCAGTGGAGTGGCCTGCACGTCGTTCTGGCCAATCGACGCTTGCGCCAAGCGGGGCGTGTTCTCATAGACGTAAACCGGCGGCCGTGTAGCTGGGGCAGTGGTGGTCGGGCCTCCCGGGCCGCTGGGCGCGTTCTGGTGGGCATGGAACGCGTCGATCGTCTGCAGCTTCTTGCCGTAATCGGTCGGGAAGACCGATTTCGCGGCGTCGGGCAGATCGATCGGCGGCGTGTCGTTGAAGCCGAACGCCTGTGCCCGCTCGACCATCGCGTCGGGTCCGATGATCTCGGCGCCCATCTGCGCGAACGCGCTGTTGCACGACACGCGGAGGATCTCGAACAACGTCCCACCGCAGGTTTCGCCGCCGAAGTTCTTGAGCGCATTGTTCGTGAGTGGCGGCGTGTAGCTCGTGGCCGC
>JAYUFA010000239.1:0-2056 GCA_043738925.1 Actinomycetota bacterium | reverse complement strand
TACGCCCGTCCTGCGCCGTTCGGACACACGACCAGCCTGGTGGTCGTGTCGGGCACGAGCATGTACCCGACGCTGAGCGACCACGACGTCGTAGTCGTACGGAAGGCATCCGCCTACTCGATCGGCGACATCATCGCCTTCGAGGCCACCGCACCACAGGTCCGGGTTATCCACCGCATCGTCGGCGGCTCGGCACAAGACGACTTCATCACGCGCGGCGACAATCGCGACGCCGACGACCCCTGGCGCGCCAAACCGACCGACATCATCGGCAGGAAAGTGCTCCGAATCCCCAGGGCCGGCTATGCAATCGCCTTTTTGACAGAGCCGCTTGTCCTCGCTGCGATGGTGCTCCTCCTCGCACTCTCCTTCGTCTGGACCTTGGCGCGCGATCAGCGCAATACCCACAAAGCCAGCGTCTCTGCGACGTCCAACGACGTGGCCAGTGCGATCGCAGCTCGCATCCAAGACCGCTATGCGCGGGAGCCAAATACGGAAGCGCGTCGGGCGATCCGCTGGATGGCGTTCAGCCTTGCCGTCGAATTCCGCGCTGCCGACCAGCGGTTCGACAAGGCCGCCTTCTTGAACACCTGCGGCATCGACGAAACGGCCACCCATCCCCACAGAATCGCCCTGAGCGCGGTCGATCTGCCCAGACAGGTCGACGGTTGAGTTGCCCCGGACGTGACCCGTCGGGGACTTGGTGCGGCCCTTCTTACCTGCGGGGCGAGGCCGCAACCCTCCACAAGCCGCGGGCGGGCGACCGTTGCGGACAAAGCGCAGCGGAACTTCACCGACCCCTGTAGGGCGCCGCGATGGTTGAGGACGCGGGCGCGGAATGTGTCACCAGGATTGAGCATGGCCAGTGGTCGCGTTGACGTACCGCCTGGTTGGCGGGGGCGCCGCTGCCGGTGAGCACCGCTGGCATGAGCGGCGCAGATCGGTCAGGGTGCAACACGAACTCCCCTCCCGTCGCTGACCGTGGTGGTCGACATTGACCAGATGTCTGTGATGCTGTTCGGTCTCGATTTGGTCGACGCCTACGAACGCCTCACGTAGGTGCGCTCCGCTGCCCTCGCGCGAGCTGCGACGGATCGCTGGGCCCGTGGGGCTCGGCACGGCCCGCGGACCGTCCGCGTTGGCCCCGCGACCACCGACCAGCACAGACCACGACGCGGTCGCTGTCGGACATGTAGAGCCACCCAGGTGCTCGCGTCCGCGCGGACGTTCCCCCGACGTCTCGACACCGCTGCCACCGTCGGCGCAGCGTTCCTCGCAGCCAGCACCGGGCTTGGGCACCGACGCGTCGTCGACCAGCTCGGTCTCTGCGACGACCGTGCGGGGCTGGCTACGCCGCGTCCGCGCGAACGCCCATGAGATCTGGCCTGCGAACCGTCACCCCCGACGACTTCCCGAGCGAGCAACCGCAGTGCGCCGAAACGCTCGCGGTGCAAGCCGCGGTGTTGTCGCGACACCACGCCGCGACGGCTCGGGCGAAGCTGGCCCGCGCCATCGAGCGCATGGGCGTGTTCGATCCTGAAGCCACCGGTGACGAGTTGGCCCGCGTGCGATTCGCCGCGGCACGGGTGTCGCTGTCGCTGGGCGATCTCGACGGCGTCGACCGTGCGCTCGCCCCGGCCGGGCGCAGTTGGTTGACCGAACGCACGAACGGCGAGATCGACCGGTTGCAGCAGTGGCAATGGCAGCGGGGCTTCGTCGCACGTTCGGTCGAGGTGTTGTCGAACCTGGTGTCGATCTCGATGCTGCGCTACCACGTACCCGACTCCGTCGCGCTCGGCGAGTTCCTCGTGGGTCGCATGGCGCTGCTCGAAAGGCTCGACCGCCTCGGCCTCGCCGACGACTCGCTGTATGTGGCCGACGAAGCCTGCGCGGCGTTCGCCCGTTTCCGCTTCGAACAACCCACCCTGCATTGGACGGCGCGTGCGTGGCGCGGCTGGGTGCTGCATCGCCGCGGCGACACCGACGGTGCGTTGCGCGAACTCGATTTGCTTGCGGCCGAGCAGGCTCGGCTGGTGGGGCTCACCGCGGCCGATCG
>JAYUFA010000238.1:0-5456 GCA_043738925.1 Actinomycetota bacterium | reverse complement strand
CAAAGTCTTCGCATCGAGTCGACCGGCTGCACCTCCATATACGGCCCGCGACAGCGAGCCCCAAACAGCGTCCCCACAAGTTGGTCTTGCTCGACGCCCTTTGATGAAACAGCGGCCACGCCGCAATCCGGGGTCTGGACGTAGCCGAAGAAGAAGCCGTCGCCCGTTGCGCCGTCTCGGCGCCAGACCGATCGGCCATCGCGTGTGCCGATCAATGACAGCGCGGCGTACTCCGGAGATTCGGGGTGATCGACCGGCGACTCATCGGTGCGTACCAGCTGGAGATATCGATCCAAGCCGCCCTGGCCGTCTTCGTGGCCGTAGTCGACCTCAGCACGGAAGCCGCTCATGGAGGTGACGACCACAGCCGAACGATCCAGAGACAGTCTTGCTGGTAGCCACGACGGCGCGAAGTAGGGCGGATCAGCCGACTTGGTTCGCCACTCAACCATGACCGCCAGCACGCCCCCAGCAAGTGCCACGACAACGAAAATGCCCAGGGTGCGAGCGACGGTCCATCGGCGCTTGGATGAGATGGGGTCGAGGCGAACGTCAACGACTCCACCAAGTGACACGCCTTCAGGTTGCCACGAACGGCTACCCGTCAGGTAGTGCCGAATGCCCGAAGTGTGCACACCTCGCTTGGACGCGTGGCGCGTACAGAACGACGGGCCGCGGGCGTATAGCGATTCGGTCAGCGTGTCGTCCGTTCCACGATGAGACCGAGGTAGCGGGCGATCGTGCAGCTGGCGGCTCGGGAGAGGTGTCGGAGCTCGAGTGACCGAGGCGTTCGCTGACGACTTTGGGGTGAACGCCAGCGGCGAGCATCAGGCTGGCTGAGGTGTGGCGGAGGTCGTGCAGTCGAACGGCAGGAAGGCCGAGCTGGTCGCGACGTCGACGGAACAACAGCGTGATGCGATTGGGGTGCAGCGCCTGGCCGTCCTCGTTGGTGAACACGTAGCCGGAGTCGTTGTAGGCGGCGCCCCAAGCGAGCCGCTCTTCGAGCTGGCAGCGACGGTGGCTGCGCAATACCGCGACGACAAGGACATCGATCGCGACGGAGCGCCGCGACGTTCGGGACTTCGGTTCGTACTCGTGCACGGCATGTTGCACCGCAACCCGCGTGTTGCGCAGGGCGATGACCCCGAAATCGAGGTTGACGTCGATCCACCGCAGGCCGGCAAGTTCTCCGCGCCGCATGCCGGTCGTGATCGCGAGCACCCAGAGGGCGTGAAGGCGATCGTTTGCTGTTTGGTCGAGGAAGCGGCGGGCGTCGTGCGCCGACCAGGTGCGCATCTCGGTCGATTCGACGCGTGGAGCCTTGACTCGCAGCACGGGGTTGCGGTCCATCAGTTCCCATGCGACTGCGTTGTTGAGCACCTTTCGGAGTACTCGGCGCACGCCGCCGACGGTCATCGCGCTGAGACCTCCGCCGCGGAAGCACGTACCACTCGAGTCGTTTTCGGTAGCCCTTCGCGGTGGTGGCCTTCACGGTCGGGCAGTGGCCGCTGAGCCACTGGCGACAAAATTCGTCGAGGTTCATCGCGCCGACGGTCACGAGCGGGTCGATGCCCGCGACGAGGCGGGCGAGTGCTTCTTCGGCCGCGCGGCGGGTCGCGAAGCCGGTCTTGGTGCGTTGGCGCCGCGCGCCGGTGGTGGGGTGGCGGCCGACATCGACCACGTAGGCCCACCGATCGCCTCGCTTGTGAACATGTCCTCGCATCGCGCTCTCCGATGGGAAAGGCGCACTGCGGCGGTGAAACGCGACAGTGAAACGCGACGAGCTCTACGGGCGAAATGTTAGCAAACGGTCCGGGAGCGAGACCCAGGCCGAGGAGCAAAACACGCCCTGACCAGGGCCTATTCAGTGCGCTCGGAGCGACTTGAACCCCCAACCTTCTGATCCGTAGCCCCGGTTTTGTCGTCTCGTCAGGTGACGGGATGTTCTCGCCGGTGTGGTTGCGAGCGACGCTACCAGGGCCTTCGCGGACCGGTCATCGCGCACCGTGCCGGCACGTCCGATGCCGTCCGGAGAAGTTGGTTAGCGCGTGGTTAGCGCGCGGCGGTCGCACTGTTCAACGCTCGATCTCGAGTCCGATGAGATCGGCGGAGCCGTCGGCGCGCACCACGAGGTAGGTGGCGATCTGCGCGACCAGTAGTCCGCTGGTGATCATCACGCGAACGTCGTCGGTGCCGGCGATCCCGACGGTGGAGCTGTCG
This sequence comes from Actinomycetota bacterium, assembly GCA_043738925.1. Lineage (GTDB taxonomy): Bacteria > Actinomycetota > Acidimicrobiia > Acidimicrobiales > WLNW01 > WLNW01. Next base: position 3,236 of record JAYUFA010000238.1, on the reverse strand, counting down.
AGGTCGGTCGCGAGGCGCTCGAGGATGCGCGGGATCTCGTACTGCAGGAAGTCCGAGGTCGACGGGGTGCCGGACACGGAGCGTTCCGGGGGCAACAGCGCGTCGAGGTCGTCGAAGAACCGTTCGGTCACCCGGACGGTTCGGCGCTCGGTCACTCGGTGGAGGCGGAGCGGAGTTCTTCCGCGAGTTGCCGGCCGCGGGCTTCGACCCGGGCGCGGAACTCGGAGGGGAGGTCGTCGAGGTTGCGCACGATGCTGGCGTCGAACGCCGCGGCGCGTTCGTCTGGCGTCATCTGATCGAGCTCTTCGGCGGTGACGATCCTCGGTGTGGTGGCCACGTCGAAAGGCTACCCGGAGTCGCACCGCGACAGTCCGGACAGCCGGCGAGGTTCTCCTGCTCTACGGCTTGTCGGACGAGCGTTGCCTCATGAGCTCCTCGACGAGTCGCGATCCTCGGAACCGACCTCGGAGCGAGCGTCGAGCGGACGCCAAGTCGTCCTCATCGAGCGTTGATCCGCTCGTGGCAGCGGCCAGTCGCTTGTCCGTCGCGTCCGGCTGATCGGGGACGTTGGGGCGATCGTTCACACGATGAGCATGGCTCCATTTCCTCCGCAGTGCCGGCGATTATGCACACCTGATCTGTGCGTGCATGGTCTCTGCGAGGCCGTCCCATAACGGCAGGTCTGGTGCGGGTCAATCGTCGGAGGCAACGACGAGGGAGAGAACATTCGATGCACGGTTGATCGCGACGAACTCGTAGAAATCGCCGAGGACCCAACCCCAGGAGTGCTCGATAGCGGCACGGTCCGCCCTGAGATAGAGGACGGTCACTTCGTCGTTGAGCACGACCGACGCAGTTTGGACTACGTCGTCGAAGCCCCCCGCTTGTGCGCCGTCGTACTCCTCTGCCCAGTCACGCAGAATCTGCCTCGCCTCAGCTGGCGGGAGGTGCGCGAAGGCGCCGACGCCGAGCAACGCCAGCTGATACGGGCCATGAAGGTCTCCGGTCGGGGCCCAGTTGGCTTCGTTCGTCGCGTAGTGATCTTGGTAGCGCTCATGCTTCAACAGGGCCGAAAGCGCTTCTTCGTCAGACAGCGCGACAAGCAGGTGGAAGCGCTTCACGTCGAGCCATCGGTAGCTTTCGCTGCCGAGTTGGACAGTTCTGCGTTCGAGGAAATCGAGACCGACTCCCGTGAACTCTGGCTCAGCTTCCATGCAGCGCATAGTGCCCGAAGTGTGCGCCTTACGTCTCGCGACTAGGGCGCACAGAACGACGGGCGGGTCATGCACTCCGGTTCGACCGCGGGGACGGCGGCGAGGGCGTGGTGGAGCAGCACGCGTGCACCGTTCGCGTGCCGCCGCGGGTGTGGTGAGGCTTCCGCCGGTTGCCGCGTAGCGCAACCGGCAAGTCTGTGCCGATCTTGTCAATGGTTTCGGAGGACGATTCGTTGAGGCCGGGGGGCGGGGTGGCGCGGTTGTCGTTGAGGTCGCTCATGGCGCAGTCGCAGGTGTCGAGGACGTTGTGGCGAGGGGCAGAGGGCCGAGCAGCTGTTCGAGTTGGACGCGCGTGATCAGGATCCGCCGGCCGAGGGTGAGGCTGGGGATCTCGCCCCGTCGCACGCATTCGTAGGTCGTCGTGCGGGAGATCCCGAGCAGCGCGGCGGCTTCGGGAACGGTGAAGGTGAGCTTGGTCGGCAACGTTGCGCCTCCGAGGTTGGGGGAATGCCTCGGATAAGCGCGTGGAACGGACGCGACGCGACGAAGAACCTGCTGCTGGCACTGGCCCGCTCGCCTCGACACGGCCGTTGAGGTTCGCGTTGAGGTGTTCGTTCAGGGTTTTGACGCGTCAGCGTCAAGGATCGAGCCCATCTTGGCTGCGGCGTCTTCCTGCATCGAGGGGAGCACGTGGCTGTAGGTGTCGAGGGTGATCGCGATCGAGGAGTGGCCGAGGCGTTCCGACACGACCTTCGGGTGCACGCCCGCGCCGAGCGCAAGCGTCGCCGCGGTGTGGCGCAGGTCGTGGAGACGGATGCGCGGCAACCCGCACGCCACCGCAGCGATACCGAAGAGGTGGGTGATCCGGTCGGGGTCGACGGGGTGGCCGTCGTCGCGCACGAACACGTAGCCGGTGTCGGTCCAGGCGTCGCCGGCGTATCGGCGCTCGGCTTCTTGGCGGGCTCGGTGCGAGTGGAGCGCGGCGACGGTGCCGGCATCGAGCGACACCGATCGACGTGACCGCCGGGTCTTCGGCTCGACCACTTGCACGTTGCTGTAGACGAGCACGCGCGTCGAGCGGATCGCGAGCCGCGAGTTGCCGAGGTCGACGTCGATCCAGCGCAGCCCGGCCACCTCACCGCGACGCATGCCGGTGGCCACGAACAGCCGCCACATCGTCGCGAGCCGATCGCCGTTGACGTGTGCGAGGAAGGCCCGCGCTTGGTCGGCGTCCCACGCCCGCATCTCGACCTCGGCGCGCCGGGGTGCGATCACCGCGTCGCAAGGGTTGCGGTCGATGAGCTCCCACCGGAGCGCGTCCTGCAACGCGCGGCGCAGCACCCGGTGCGCGGTGCGCACCGTGGTGGGCGACAGCGGCGCCCCGCCCCACCGCTTGGGCTTGCGCAGCAACGTGGCGTGCCAAGTGCGGATGTCGGCCGGAGCGAGCGCGACAACGGTGATCGCACCGAGGTGCGGTGCGATGTGCTGGCGCACGAGCGTGTCGTAGCTCACGGAGGTAGTCGGCCGCCGGGTCGACGCCGAATGCTCGAGCCAGTCCATCAGGAACGTCTCGAGGGTCTGTGGTGCGGCTGGTGGTGGCGCGTCCGCAGGTTGGTTAGCGCCGTCCTCCGCGTCGACGAGGAATCGTCGCTCGGCCGCGGCTGCGTCGCGCTTGGTCGGGTAGCCGCCTCTCCAGACCTGACGCCGGCCTCGTTCGCCGTCGTGTACCCAGGCCGCAAAGGCCCAGCCGTTGTTCCGTCGCATCACCGTCATTGCGTCCTCCGGCGGGATAAGCGCGGCGAGGACCGGTGACGCGACGGAGCTCCGAACGAAGTTGGTTAGCGCGCGAGGCCCAAACGGCACTCCAAACGCACCGAAAACGACAGCAGGTGGGGCGTAGACCCCACCTGACCTGCGGATTCTTTCAGTGCGCTCGGAGGGACTTGAACCCCCAACCTTCTGATCCGTAGTCAGATGCTCTATCCAATTGAGCTACGAGCGCAGTGCGCAGAGAGCATACGA
>JAYUFA010000237.1:0-5459 GCA_043738925.1 Actinomycetota bacterium | reverse complement strand
CATCGTCGTCTATCCCGGTGCTGACCACGGCTTTTTCCGCGACGGATCCCCGTCGTATCACGCCGAGGCCGCGGCAGATGCATGGACGCGACTGATGGGGTTATTCGAAGCCAACCTGCGCTGAATAGTTTGTACAACGCGCGAGCAAGGTGTGCGTGGCGTCCCATACACGCGACGCATACGTGCGGGCGTCGAGAAGACGCAGCTCGTCGTTCAATACTTCGATCGAGAGTACACCTTCGAGACCGAGCTCGGTGCAGGTATCCAGAAACTCGACGAGCGGCAGAACACCCTCGCCCGGCAAGGCGCGACGGTTGAGCGTGTCGAAGCGCATGTCGAGTCCGGGCGCGATCGCGTCGTCAAGCTGGACGTACGCGAACAGCTCAGGTTCGAGTGCACGTAGGTCATCGAGGGTGTCACCCGTGCGCGAGAAATGCCACGTATCAACGATGACGGCTTGCCGTGGAACCGTGGCGGACACCTCGCCCACCAGCTGCGCGGCAGCCGGCAACGTGCACACGGGCACGAATGGACTGTACTCAAACGCAAATCCGAAGCCGGCGTCGGCCACGCGGCGTGCGGCCTCGGCATAGATCGCTCTCGAGGTCGGCGAGTCGATCACGAGTCGCGACTGAATCCACTCGGCATCCAGCGCGTGAGCGAAGGCGAGGAACTCGTCGAGTTCACGCAGGCTGGCCTCGCGGTCGTCGCTGATAGTCACGCCACTGAGATCAAAGGTACCGATGCCGATGTCGTCCAGCACGCTTCGCAACGAGCGCACGCTGCCGCCATGGCCATCGCGGTAGGCGCGCAGGCTGAAGATGTCAGGCGTGATGAGCGTGAAACCCGCATTCGCCGCCGCGTGCATCTGCTCGTCGAGTGTCTCCGGCAGGCCGAACATCGGTGATCGGTCGAGCGTGCAGTAGCTGAGCGTCCAAGTCATGGCGAACTGAGACTACGACGCGCTCGCCTTGCCCGCGCTACCGCCCCTTCGGCGCGCCTTCGAGGCGTATGGCAGTGTCGTGGGATGGACGCAACCGGAATCATCTTCGCCGGCCTCGACTGCGACGCCGACAGCATCGAGGAGTGGAATCGTTGGTACGACCTTGAGCACGTCCCGCCGAACGTCTCGATGCCGGGGGTCATGCTGGGGCGCCGCTACGTGGCCACGCCCGAGTTGCACGCCTGCCGCATCGTCGAGACGACGAGTGGGTTTGCCGACGGCCGTGGCACGTTCCTGACGATCTACACGTTGTGCGGCGACCCGGCCAATGCCTTCGACGACATGACGGTGCTGCGCGACAAGCTGTACGCAGGGAACCGCATGACCTTCCCGGCCGCGAAGAAGGCGGTGCGCGAGGGCGACGTCTTCAGTCTTTCGTGGGCATTGGCTGATCCGGCGCGCAGCTGCTTGCCCGCCGATGTGCCTTTTGTCGGCCACACGTGCGTGATCGCCGTCGAACGACGCAGTGACCATTCCGTCGCCGCGTGGTATCGCGATGTTCGCGCGCCGCGCATCGTTGAGCTCGACGGCGTGCACGGCATCATCAGTCTGGAATCGGCCACGCGCGACGGGCTGACGCTTGACATGATTTTCGTCGAGGGTGACCCCGTGCGCCAGACCGAAGCAGTGCGCGCGGCGGCACCGCATCACGATGACGTGGCGCTCGTGCTCGACGCGCCGTTCTCGCTGATCGATCCGCTGCGCTACGGCTTCGCTCAGGCAATCCGCGCGTCCTCGTTACCGGCAACGGTCGCGTAGGGAAGCCACGCGGCTACTTCGCGATGTTGTGGAACCTGTCGAGGTTGTAGAGCTTGATGGCGTTGCCGCGCAACAGCTTGTAGGTCTCAAGTTCGCTCAGGCCCGCGCGTTGCACGATCTTCGTTGCCACCTCTTTGGTGACCGGGAAGGTCGAATCGGCGTGCGGATAGTCGACCTCGAAGGTGATTTGATCCATACCGATGCGGTCGCGGTTCGCGAGGCCGGTCTCGTCGTCGAAGATGCAGAACCAGATGTGGTCCTTCACGTAAGTGGACGGCGGCATCGCCAGCTTCGAGCCGAAATCGGTCGTTGCTCCCTTGCGCTCCTCCCAAAGTTTGTCGGCGCGCTCGAGAACGTACGGAACCCAGCCGGCCTGACCCTCGGAGTACGCGATACGGAGGTTCGGATAGCGGTCGAACACTCCCGCCATGATGTAGTCGACCATCGATCCCATCGCGTTTTGGAAGGTCAGGATCGAGCTCACGATGAACGGCGCGTCAGGCGACGTGGTCGGCATGCGTGAGCTCGACCCGATGTGCATGTTGATGACCGTCTCGGTCTCCTCACAGGCACGAAAGAACGGCTCCCAGAAGCCCGACCTGTCGTGCACCGATGGCAGGCCCAACGGCACCGGATTTTCGCTGAACGCCACGGCGTGGCTGCCCCGAGCAGCGCAACGGCGGATTTCGGTCGCAGCCAACTCGGCGTCCCACAGGGGCACGAGCGTGAGCGGGATCAACTTGTCCTTGCCGTCGCCTGCGCACCAGTCGTCGATCATCCAATCGTTGTAGGCCTGCACACACAACAACGCGAGGGTCTTGTCTTTGCGCTCATGGAACGACTGGCCGCAAAAGCGCGGCAGCACGTTGGGGAAGCAGATCGACACATCGGTGTGGTTCGCGGCCATGTCGATGAGCCGGTCCTTCTGCTTGTAGCAGCCGGGGCGGATCTGATCAAAGGTCACTGGCTCGTTGTCGAGGTTTTCGAAGCCGATGGCCGCCGACAACTTCGGGAACGGATACACCAAGTCGTCGTAGAGCCAAATGTCGCACCAGTCGCCGTCGGGCGCATTGCGTTCGAAACTGAACACTCCGCCAACGAAGTTGAACTTGGCCTTCTCGCGGACGACCCGGGGACCGCGATCGAGGTACTCGGTCGGCAGACGATCGCTCCAAAGATCGGGCGGTTCGACTACGTGGTCGTCAACCGAGATGATGCGTGGGATGTCCATGGCGTGCCCTCCGACGTTTCCTGACGCCAATGCTACAACCCGCGACGCGCTCGAATCTCGGCGAGCAGCGTGTCGGTCGAGCTGTCGTGCGCGGGCGCTGGCGCATTCGGCGCGGTGATTTCGGGCTCGATGCGCTTGGCCAATGCCTTGCCCAACTCGACACCCCACTGGTCGAAGCTGTTGATGCCCCAAATCGCGCCTTGAACGAACACCTTGTGCTCGTAGAGCGCGACCAACGCACCGAGCGTGGCCGGGTCGAGCCGGTCGGCAAGGATCGTGTTCGTAGGGTGGTTCCCAATGAAGGTTCGGTGCGGGATCAGCGCCTTCGCCACACCCTCAGCCCGGAGCGCGGCCGGCGTCTTGCCAAACGCCAGCGCCTCGGTCTGCGCCAAACAGTTGGCGAGCAGGAGCTCGTGATGAAGTTCGAGACCGTCGTGGTCAGCATGGGCAAAGGCGACAAAGTCGGCCGGAATCAGACGCGTGCCCTGGTGGATGAGTTGATAGAACGCGTGTTGTCCATTGGTGCCCGGTTGGCCCCAGACGACAGGTCCGGTGTCGATGCGAAGTCGTCGGCCCTCGAGGTCTACCGACTTCCCGTTCGATTCCATGTCGAGTTGCTGGAGGTACGCGGGGAAACGGTCGAGCGCCTGGCTGTACGGAAGCACCGCATGGCTCTGCGCGCCGAGGAAGTTGGAGTACCAAACGCCGAGCACGCCGAGCAGCACCGGTAGGTTGTGCGCGAACGTCGTGGTACGAAAGTGCTCGTCCATCGCGTGAAACCCGCTGAGCATCGCGCGAAAGTGATCGGCACCGATCGCCAACATGAGCGACAAGCCGATCGCCGAGTCGTAGCTGTAGCGTCCCCCGACCCAGTCCCAGAACTCGAACATGTTCGCCGTGTCGATACCGAACGCCGCGACCTCAGTGGCATTGGTCGAGACCGCGACGAAGTGCCGCGCCACGGCGTCAACGCCAAGCGCGTCGACCAACCACGAGCGCGCGGTCGTCGCGTTCGTCAACGTCTCGATCGTCGTGAAGGTCTTCGAGGACACCACGAACAACGTGGATGCCGGGTCGAGATCGCGCAAGGCGTTGTGTATGTCGGTGCCGTCAACGTTTGACACGAATCGGGCGGTCAGGGACGGCACTGCGAACGCGCGTAGCGCGTTGTAGGCCATCGCCGGGCCGAGGTCGCTACCACCGATACCGATGTTGACCACGGCACGGATGCGCTGTCCGGTGGCGCCAAGCCACGCGCCGCTGCGCACACGTTCGGTGAAGTCCGCCATGCGATCAAGCACGTCGTGCACCAACGGAACCACGTTGACGCCGTCGACCACGATCGACGCACCCCGCGGCGCGCGCAACGCAACATGCAAAACTGAGCGGTCCTCGGTGATGTTGATGCGGTCGCCGCGAAACATAGCGTCGGCTCGCTCGCGCACGCCGGCTCGCTCGGCGAGCGCGAGCAGCAACGTCAGCGTCTCATCGGTGACGCGGTTCTTCGCGTAGTCGAGATAGAGACCGGCGCCTCTGGCTCGCAGCCTTGTCCCTCGCGTAGCGTCGCCTGCGAACAGGTCACGCAAGTGCGCACTGCGGTTGGCGCGGGCGTGGCGAACAAGTGCGCTCCACTCGTCACTGCGCTCGATACGAGGCGTGGGTGTCAACATGGCAACAGCCTGTCACGCCACGGTGCGATCACCGCGCCTTTCGACACCCACGAGTTCGGAGCGCAGCAGCGCAATTTCATGACGAAGGGCGGCAACCTCGTTGACCAACCGGCTGATCGGCTGATCGTCCAACACCGCAGTAGCGTCCGCGTCGGCGTCCGTTCGCACCGGTGGCGAGTCGGCAACGGACCGCGACTCGACGACGATGATCGAGTGCGGCACAGCATCCGATGCGAGGACGATCACGGGCTCCGCCGATGCGACTGCCGCGACCACCGGCTCGGCCACGCGCTCCGGCACACCGCGTGCCTCCGGCGACACGAACCCGGGCGTGGACACGAGGTCAAGGATTCGTTCACGGATCTGCCCCGGATCGCGACGAATGTCCATCAGAGCCGTCGAAGCACGCCCCGACGGCTCGCGCAGCAGTCCAATGAGCAGGTGCTCGGTGCCGATGTAGCCCACACTCATGTTGTCGGCTTCTCGAGCGGCCAACGCGAAGGCTTGGGTGGCCCTTGGCGATAACGGCAGCGGCCTCGCGCGGGGCCCTGCGAGGTCATCACGTCCGTGACGAGCGTCGATCGCGCGGCTGAGCGCTTCAGGATCCGCCGCGACGGCACGCAGAACGTTTCCGGCGATGCCCGCGTGCATCGCCAGGGCGACGACGACGTCCTCCGGCTCGATGTGGGTCAGCCCGCGCACGAAGGCGGTGACCTCGGACTGTGCCACCGCTACGCGCGCGGCGTCGCTGAACCGTTCGTACATCGCGCCCAGTGTGGCGGACTTCGGGGCCGAA
>JAYUFA010000236.1:0-2061 GCA_043738925.1 Actinomycetota bacterium | reverse complement strand
AGATCGCCCAGCGCGGTGTCGGCAACGAGACGATCGGCCCACTGGCTGTGCGTCCGCTCATAGCTCGCCTGCGAGAGTCGCAGGCGGTTCGCGAGTTCGGCTTGCTGCGCTGGAACCTTCTCGCGGACGATGCGGTTCGCGAGCAGATACGGCTCGCCGAGATACTGCGACGACGGGCCGATGTCGGCCACGAGTTGGTCGTACTCCTGGCGCTGCTGCGAAGCGTCCGAGCCGATCTTCACCTTCTGCAACGTCGGGTAGCCGACCCCCGCGATCGCGGCGATCGCCACCAGCCCGAGCGCGACGACGAACGCGAGCTTCGTGCCGAGCTTGAAACGATGGAGCATCTGTTCACCTCATCAGACAACGACGAGCGTTCGCGCGTTCGTCACCCGGTCCTTGGCTCGTCGGCCGAGCGCCGCGACCCATGAGGTCAGGTGCACGTTTTTCTCCAGTCGGCCACCCCGTGCGCCCCGCTCGAAACCGCCGGTGGAGGACAAACCACTAGCCTCACTCGTCATGTCGGAACACGTCACATACGCGCTCGTCGGTGCCGTTGCCCATATTGCAATCGACGACGGTAAGGCCAATGCCCTGTCGCACGCCGTTCTTGTCGCGCTCAACGAGGGCCTCGATCGCGCGGAACACGAGGCCAAGGCGGTTGTGTTGAGCGGTCGCCCAGGTCGTTTCTGCGCTGGCTTCGACCTCTCGGTCATGACGGCCGGGCCCGATGCGGTGCGCGCGCTCGTGCGCGAGGGAGCGCTGCTCATGATGCGGGTGTACGAGTTCCCCTGCCCTGTGGTGGTGGCATGTTCGGGCCACGCGTTGGCCGCAGGAGCGATCATGCTGATGGCGGCGGATGTTCGCATCGGCGCACAGGGTGCGTTCAAGATTGGACTCAACGAGGTCGGCATCGGCATGCCCGTGCCTATCTTCGCCGCCGAACTGGCCCGCGATCGTCTGTCGCGTCGTCATCTCACCGCGGCGACCGCGCTCGCGACCATCTATGACCCCGATGGCGCGGTCGACGCGGGGTACCTCGACACCGTGGTCGAGCCGTCGTCATTGCTCGACGAGGCGATCGGCCGCGCCGACACACTGGCATCGACGTTGAATCTCCGTGCGTTCCGTGCAACCCGAACGACCATGCGTGCGACCGTCGCCGCTCATGTGCGCACTACGCTGAATGACGACATCGGAGCGTTCTTCGTCGATCAACCATGACGAGGTAGCGCTCCCCGATTCCCCGCAGGTTGCCCAGATCATGACCGACTCGTCACCAGGCCCCGGCTGGTGGCTCGCGAGCGACGGAAATTGGTATCCGCCGCACCTACACCCGGACGCGCGCGCCCTCACGGCAAGCGCGTTTCCAGCCGCTGCTGCGCTCGAGCAACCGCCCACAGCAGCGAAGACTGATGCACCGACCGAAGCGACGTGGGGGCGAGCGAGCGGAGCCGACGACATCACCCTGCCGCGAATCACTCCGCTCGACGAGATACGCGCGACTACCGGCGGTGGCATCGATTGGGAAGCTGTTGCGCGCGACCGTGCATCGCAGCGCGAAGCCCGCAACCGTCAAGAGAGTACAAGTCGTCGCAGGGCGGTTGGAATCGGCGCCGCGCTGTTGGCGTTGATCGCAATCGTGCTGATCGCACGCAGCGGCAGCGGCGGCGGCAAGGCCCACAACCAGACGGTGCCGAGCACGGTGGCGGTCGAGCGCACCACATCAACTGCCGCGAGTGTGATCAGCCCAACCACAACGGGCGCGATCGTCACGACGACGGCTGCTTCGCCGACCTCCACTGTCAAGGCGTCCGGGCCGACCGCGAGCGGTTCCGGCGCGGTGACGGCTCCCACAGGATCGGGCACCGGCACATCCGTATCGGTGTTCTCGTTGACGGCTGGTTCATGCATCGATCAGGACAACCTCACCACCGGGCTCGTCACCACCGTGCGCAGCGTTCCCTGCGACCAGCCGCACACGCACGAGGTCTACCTGAAGACTTCTGTGTCACCGAGCGACGGCTCATACGACGCCGCCAAGGTGACCGCTTTCGCCAA
>JAYUFA010000235.1:0-5472 GCA_043738925.1 Actinomycetota bacterium | reverse complement strand
CAACGTCGAGCGACTACCAGCGATAGTGCGCGAAGGCCTTGTTGGACTCGGCCATCTTCTGCAGATCGTCACGCCGCTTCACCGATGCCCCGACCGCGTTGGACGCGTCGAGGATCTCGTTGGCCAGGCGTTCGGCCATCGTGCGCTCGCGGCGCTGACGTGAGTAGCCGACCACCCAGCGGATGGCCAACGTGTTGGCACGCCGTGGCCGCACCTCGACCGGCACCTGATACGTAGCACCGCCGACGCGGCGACTGCGCACCTCGAGCTGAGGCTTGACGTTGTCGACCGCCCGCTTGAGGGTGGCGATCGGCTCGGCGCCGGTCTTTTGTTGCACAACCTCGAGGGCGTCGTACACGATGCGCTCGGCGAGCGAGCGCTTGCCGCGTTGCAGCACCTTGTTCACCAATTGGGTGACGACGACCGACCGGTAGATCGGGTCGGGCTGAATATCGCGACGGGTCGCGGGGCCTTTGCGGGGCATGTTACGAATCCTTCTTGGCGCCGTAGCGGCTACGGGCCTGCTTGCGGTCACGCACGCCAGCGGTGTCGAGCGTGCCGCGGATGATCTTGTAGCGAACGCCGGGAAGGTCCTTCACGCGGCCGCCGCGCACGAGCACGATGGAGTGCTCCTGGAGGTTATGTCGCTCACCGGGTATGTAAGCCGTGACCTCCATACCGCTGGTGAGGCGCACGCGCGCGACCTTGCGGAGGGCGGAGTTCGGCTTCTTCGGCGTGGTCGTGTACACGCGGGTACACACGCCGCGACGCTGGGGCGCACCTTTCAGGGCGGGCGTCGCGCCCTTGCGGGGCTTCGACTGCCGGCCCTTGCGAACCAGCTGCTCGATCGTGGGCAAAACAAACCTCGTCGTCTCGGAGGGCGAGAACAAGCGGCACACGGCAAGACCGCAATGTGCTCGTTCGGGGATTCGGGGAAACTGAAATTCGGGCCGGGGACGTGCGCTTGCACGTACGCGCCTTTGGGCCGAAGGAAAAGTCTAGGAGCACCGAGCGCTTGTCGCAAACAAACGCCCGGTGGAACACGGAATCAGTGCGCCGCCGATGTGCCGCTGTCGGCCGCGAGGTCGATGACGTCGCCGTGGCGAGCCACGTCATCATCGCGGCGTGACAACCAATCGGCAAGACCGGCGTCATCGTCGGCGCTGGAGTAGTACTCCATCGGCTGATAGTCGGGGGCGTGTGTGCCGACCGAGCGATAGCGCTCGAGGCCCGTGCCCGCTGGGATCAGCTTGCCAATGATGATGTTCTCCTTCAGGCCAAGCAGCCCATCGGAGCGCGACTCGATCGCCGCCTCGGTCAATACTCGGGTGGTCTCTTGGAACGACGCCGCCGACAACCAGGAGTCGGTGGCCAGCGATGCCTTGGTGATGCCCATGAGCTCGGGACGACCTTCGGCCGGGCGCTTGCCTTCCTGCACGAGCCGCCGATTGGCCTCGGCATAGACCCGCGTATCAACGCGCTCGCCAGGCAGGAAGTCAGACTCGCCGGGCTCCTGCACCGCTACGCGTCGCGTCATCTGGCGCACGATGAGCTCGATGTGCTTGTCGTGAATCGACACGCCCTGATCGCGGTACACCTTTTGTACCTCTTCGACAAGGTATTGCTGAGTCTCGCGGACACCACGAATCTCGAGGAGTTCCTTGGGGTCGCGCGGACCTTCGATGATGGCGTCGCCTGCCGCGATGTCTTGGCCGTCGACCACTTCGAGTCGTGAAATCGTCGGCACGGTGTAGACGTCCTCGGTGCCGTCATCGGCGACGATGGTGAGCACGCGACCCTTGCCCTCGTCTTCGCCGATACGCATCGTGCCCGTGGTGCGGGCCATGGTGGCCTTGCCCTTCGGGCTGCGGGCCTCGAACAGTTCGACGACGCGCGGCAAACCACCGGCGATGTCGGTGCCGGCGATACCACCGGTGTGAAAGGTACGCATGGTGAGCTGCGTGCCCGGTTCACCGATGGACTGCGCGGCGATGACGCCGACCGCCTCGCCAACTTCGATAGCGCCGCCGGTGGCGAGCGACATCCCATAGCTCTGCGCCGAGATGCCGAACTCACTGTCGTCGGTGAGCGGTGACAGCACGCGCACGCGGGTCACGCTCGGGTCGTCACGCATCGCGGCCATCTCGAATTCGCCGACCACCGTGCCCCGCGGGTACACGGTGCCGTCGGACAGCGTGACGTCGTCGGCCAGCGTGCGGCTGAACAGACGCGTCTCGAGGTAGTAGCGGCGACCGGCTTCGTCGCTCTTGATGTTCTCGAGCCAAAGGCCGCGCACAGGAGCACCGCTGTCGAGCGGATGCTCGTCGTTGATGATGAGCTCCTGGGCCACGTCGACGAGGCGACGGGTGAGATAGCCGGAGTCGGCGGTACGCAACGCGGTGTCGACCAAACCCTTGCGGGCGCCAGGGGTGGCGATGAAGTACTCGAGCATGTCGAGGCCTTCACGGAAGTTGGACTTGATCGGCCGGGGAATCATGTCGCCACGAGGGTTGGCGACGAGGCCACGCATGCCGGCGATCTGACGCACCTGCATCATGTTGCCGCGGGCGCCCGAGCCCACCATCATGTCGATGGGGTTGAAACGGGTGGCCTTGAGAAGCTCTTCCATCTTGAGGCGCACCTCATCGGTGGCCTCGGTCCAGATCTCTACTTCTTTCTGACGCCGCTCGCCGTCGGTGATGATGCCCCGGCGGAACTGCTGCTCGACCTTGTCGGCCTCTTTCTCGTGGCGGTCGAGAATGCCCTTCTTTTCGGGTGGCGTACGCACGTCGTCGACCGAAATGGTGAGGCCCGACTGTGCTGCATAGCGGAAGCACAGGTTCTTGATGCCGTCGAGGCTCTCGGAAACCTGCGACTTGTGGTAGTCGTTCGCCAGCTTCTCGACGATCTCGGTCATCTTGCGCTTCGAGATCCGCTCGTTCACGAACTCGAAGCCCTTGGGCAGTGTCGCGTTGAAGAGCACGCGGCCCGCGGTGGTGATCTTGTACGTCGGGCCAACACCGTTGGCGGGCGTTTCGATGAGATCAGCGACCTCAGGATTGCGGTACGTGATCGGCGCGTGCAACCCAAGGTCGTGGTTCTCGAGCGCACGCTCGATCTCGTGGCAACGACGGAACACGCGACCTGCGCCTGGCTCATCGTCGGCGAACTCGGTGAGATAGAACGCGCCGATGATCATGTCTTGGGTCGGGGTGACCAACGGACGACCATGGGCGGGCGACAACACGTTGTTGGCCGACAACATCAGCACGCGCGCCTCGGCCTGCGCCTCGGCAGACAGGGGCAGATGCACCGCCATCTGATCGCCGTCGAAGTCGGCGTTGAACGCCGTGCACACGAGCGGGTGGATCTGGATTGCTTTGCCCTCGACGAGCACCGGCTCGAACGCCTGGATGCCCAACCGGTGCAACGTGGGAGCGCGGTTGAGCATGACCGGGTGCTCTTTGATGACGTCTTCGAGCACGTCCCAGACCTGCGGACGACGACGTTCCACCATACGCTTCGCGGACTTGATGTTCTGGGCCAACTCTTGGTCAACGAGGCGCTTCATCACGAACGGCTTGAACAACTCGAGCGCCATGAGTTTGGGCAGGCCGCACTGGTGCAGCTTGAGCGTGGGTCCGACCACGATGACCGAACGGCCCGAGTAGTCGACGCGCTTGCCGAGCAGGTTCTGACGGAACCGGCCCTGCTTGCCCTTCAACATGTCCGACAGCGACTTCAGCGGACGATTGCCGGGCCCGGTGACCGGGCGGCCACGCCGACCGTTGTCGAACAACGCGTCGACGGCCTCTTGCAGCATGCGCTTTTCGTTGTTGACGATGATCTCGGGGGCACCGAGATCGAGCAGCCGCTTGAGGCGGTTGTTGCGGTTGATCACGCGGCGATAGAGGTCGTTCAAGTCGCTCGTCGCGAACCGACCACCGTCGAGCTGCACCATCGGCCGCAGCTCGGGCGGGATCACCGGCACGACATCGAGGATCATGGCCCGCGGGTCGTTGACGCGCTTGCCGTTGTCATCGCGACGGTTGAACGCCGCCACGATCTTGAGCCGCTTGATCGCCTTCTGCTTGCGCTGCGCCGACAACGGACGCTGACCCTCTTGCGGGTCGATCTGCGCTCGGAGCTTGACCTCTTCGACGTCGAGGTCGATGCGAGCGATGAGGCGCGTGATGGCCTCAGCGCCCATGCCACCTTCGAAGTATTCGCTGAAACGAGCGACCAGCTCGCGCCACAGCATTTCGTCTTCGATGATCTGTCGGGCGAACAAGCTCTTGAACTCGTCGAACGCCCGACCGAGCACATCGATCTCTTGTTCGAACCGATCGCGAATGGCCACGAGGTCGCGCTCGGCCGCGCGCTGGCGGGCCTTGATCTCGGTGTCCTTCGCGCCATCCTTTTCAAGCTGGACGAGCTCCTTTTCGAGCTCCTCCTGGCGACGCGCCAACTCGAGTTCGCGATCCTTCTCGATCGCCTCGCGTTCGAGAGACACCTCTTGTTCGAGGTTCGGCAGGTTCTTGTCACGCTTTTCGATGTCGACCCACGTCACGATGTTGGCCGCGAAGTAGATGACCTTTTCGAGTTGCTTGGCCTTCAGCTCCTCACGAGCCTCAGTGCCCATGAGCAGGTAGGCCAGCCACGAGCGCGTGCCGCGCAGATACCAGATGTGCACGACAGGCGCAGCGAGCTCGATGTGGCCCATGCGCTCGCGGCGCACCTTCGAACGCGTTACCTCGACACCGCAGCGCTCGCAGATGATGCCCTTGAAGCGAACGCGCTTGTACTTTCCGCAGTAGCACTCCCAGTCCTTGGTAGGACCGAAGATCTTCTCGCAGAACAGCCCGTCTTTCTCGGGCTTCAACGTGCGGTAGTTGATGGTTTCGGGCTTCTTGACCTCGCCGTTTGACCACATACGGATGGAGTCCGCCGTGGCCAGGCCGATACGAAGTTGGTCGAAGTGATTGACATCAAGCATGTGCGTCCCCGGTGTGCGAAATCAGCGGTGTGGTGTGTGGTTGGGGTTCTCTGGTCATCGACGCGCGCTGCGCTCTGCGGCGCGACGGTCGTCGTCTTCGTCCGAGCCGCGCTCGTTGCGTGACAGATCGATGCCGAGTTCTTCGGCGGTGCGGAAGACGTCTTCTTCGTCCATGCGCATCTCGATCTCCTCGCCGCCGATGCCCAGTACCTCGACGTTGAGACACAAGGCCTGCATCTCCTTGATGAGCACCTTGAAGCTCTCGGGGATGCCTGGCTCGGGAATGTTCTCGCCCTTGACGATCGCTTCGTAGACCTTGACTCGGCCGAGCACGTCGTCGGACTTGATGGTGAGCAACTCCTGCAAGCAGTACGCCGCTCCGTAGGCCTCGAGAGCCCACACCTCCATCTCGCCGAAACGCTGTCCGCCGAACTGCGCCTTCCCACCAAGGGGTTGCTGGGTGATCATGCTGTACG
>JAYUFA010000234.1:0-5473 GCA_043738925.1 Actinomycetota bacterium | reverse complement strand
TCGGGTCTCCTTCGCGACTGGAGCGTTCACCCGACGCGCCATAGACACTGCACGACGACATGTGCACAAAGCGTTCGACGCCGGCTGCTTTGGCATTCGTCGCGAGCGCCAGACTGCCGTGATGATTCACGTTGTAGGTCATGTTGGGGTTGAGTTCGCCGACCGGGTCGTTCGAGACTTCGGCCAAGTGGACCACCGCGTCGAAACCCCGCAGAAACTCGACGTCGATGTCGCGCGTATCCATCGTCACAACAGGCGGCTGGCGATCGGTCGCGTGATACAGCCAGCCCGAGCGATGAAAGCCCGAGTCGACCCCCACCACGTCGTGGCCGCGCTCCAACAGAACACCACCCATGCGGGAGCCGATGTAGCCGTCGCAACCCGTCAAGAGAACCTTCACCGATCGTCCTTTCGCGGACGCTCACCCGGCGGTGCGATGACCGAGCCGTCACTCGCCAGGACAACAAGCTTGCGGACGTGAAAACCCTCCGCGTATCGCTCGTTGCACTCGATACCCCGAACGCGCATGAGGCTCAGAAACGCCTCACGATCGAACCAAGTGCGCCCAAGTTGCGACGCGAAATGCTCCTCGATCAACGACACCTTCATGGTCGCGTCCGCTTCTGTAGCACCGCAGTAGACGTTGGGCGTATGAAGATCACCGTCGTACTTCGCGATCTCGTACTCGAAGATCGGGTGATCGCGAAACAGTTGATGCGCACATTCCGCCATGACCCGATGATCCTGATGCCGATCGGCGAGATGGGGACAGAAGACCATGTCCGGCGCGAAGGTTCGACCGTGGGTCAGCACGAGTTCGCGCACCGAAGTCAACCGGTCGGGGAGCACGTTCTCTGCGAGCGAGCCGAAATGAATCTCGAAGTTCGCCTGCGAACCCGACGCGCGCACGAAACCCGCGACCGAAGCGCGAGCCTCACGTTCGCGCGTGTCGTCCGACGAGGCGATCACTACACACAGCGACGCCCCGCGCTCACGAAGCAGCCGCAGCAACGCTGCACCAGCACCGATCTCGATGTCGTCGCAGTGAGCTCCCAACGCAAGAATGCGCAGCGGATGATCGAGCTCCGACGGTATGAAGCCGATCACGACAAGCTCTCGCCCGTGGCCCAACTGGCCCAGAACGGCTTGCCTTGCAAGTAGAGCTCCTCGACCTCTTGGCGCTCCTTGAACGTATCGACGCCGATCCAGCTGCCGCGATGTCGATAGGCATGGAGCTTGCCTTGGGCGGCAAGGCGATTGAACGGCTCCTCGACGAGCTCCTCACCGGCGTCGAGGTTGTCGAAGATGCACTCCTCCAGAACCATGTAGCCACCGTTGATCCACATGTCCGCGTTGTTCACCGAACCGACGCGCGTGACGGTACCCACGTCGTCGACGTCGAGTACATGAAACGTCCGTGTCGGCGCGACCGCGGTGACCGTTGCAATGGCTCCGACACGGCGATGCTCGGCGATGATGTCGTTGATCGGCGCGTCGGTGAGGCAGTCCGCGTAGTTGGCGAGGAACGTTCCGCAGCCATCCAGATGGGAACGCACACGGCGGAGACGCTCGCCGATGAGCGAATGCAGACCGGTGTCGACGAACGTGATGCGCCAATCCTGCACATCACGCGACAGCATCGCGACCTCGTCGCCGCCAGCCTCGAGCACGAAGTCGTTCGAGAGCCATTCCTTGTACTCGAGGAAGTACTCCTTGATCTGGCGCGCGCCGTAGCCAAGGCACAGGATGAAGTCATTGTGGCCGTGATGCGCGTAGTACTTCATGACGTGCCAGAGCACCGGCCGAGGACCGATCGGTACGAGTGGCTTGGGCACGCGCTCGTCGTAGTCACGCATGCGCATGCCCTGACCACCGCAGAAAATGACGACCTTCATGGCGCGAAGACCGTCGTCGTCGGGATGGGCACGACGAAGCGGCCACCCCACTCGTCGATGTACGCCAGCTGTTCGCAGATCTCGTCGCGCAGGTTCCACGGCAGGATCAACACGTAGTCGGGCTTTGCCTCGGCGAGCGCTTCGACGGGCCGGACCGGGACATGGACGCCAGGGCAGAGCCGGCCGTGCTTGTACGGGTTGCGATCGACCACGAAGTCGACGAAGTCTTCGCGTATGCCGCAGTAGTTGAGCAAGGTCATGCCCTTGCCCGCTGCGCCGTAGCCGACCACCCGCTTGCCGTCGTTCTTCGCTTCGATCAGAAACGACAGCAACGCACGCTTGGTGGCCTTCACCTGCTCATCGAAGCGTGTGTACGCCGATCCGTCCGAGAAGCCTGCCGCTATCTCGCTCGATCGGACTTCGTCCACGCGGGGCGAAACCGGCTTCGATGCGTCGGCCGCGTGGCGGGCATAGATGCGCAGCGATCCCCCGTGGGTCCACAGCTCGTCGACGTCGAAGATCACGAGACCGTGCTGCGCGAACAACCACTCGGTGGCGAGCAGTGAGAAGTACGAGTAGTGCTCGTGATAGATCGTGTCGAACTGGTTTCCTTCGATGAGTCGCTGCAGGTGCGGGAACTCGATTGTGATCACGCCATCGTCTGCGAGCAATACGGCCAGCCCGTCGACGAACGAGTTGAGATCGGGAATCTGCGCCAGCACGTTCTTGCCGGCCAGCAGGTTCGCGCGGACACCCTCGGCCGCGAGCTTGCGGGCCAATGCACCATCGAAGAACTCGGTGACCGTGCGAACGCCTTTCGTCTCGGCTACCAGAGCCGTGTTGCGCGCCGGCTCGATGCCCAACACCGGAATACCCTTTTGCACAAACCACTGGAGCATGTAGCCGTCGTTCGAGGCGACCTCCACCACCAAACTGTCGCTCGACAGTCCAAAGCGAGCCGTCACATCGTCGGCATAGGTCTTCACGTGCGCGAGCCATGCGTCGGAGAACGATGAGAAGTACGCGTAGTCGACGAAGATCTCCTCGGGCGCGACGTGCGCGCCGATTTGCACGAGTCGGCAGGTGTCACACGCCCATACTTCAAGCGGGTAGAACGGCTCCATCTCGCCGGATTGCTCGACGGTGAGAAATCGCTGACACGGCGGGTGCATGCCGAGATCGACCACTGAACGCGTCAGTTCCCGCGAACACGCGCGGCAGGGACCACCCGTGATGGTTCCTTGTTTCACGCGTCCTCCCGTCGACGACAGATCCTCGTGGAACCCATCGGCCGGCGAGCCATCAGGTCAATGGGCCCCGCGACCCAGAAACTCGGCGAGGAGGGGCGCTCGCAGATCGCGCTCGGATGTGATCACGGGCGCAATAGGCCAGGTGATCGCCAACGCAGGATCGTCGTGGCGGAAGGTGCGTTCCTCGTCCGCCACGTAGCACTCCGAATGCAGATAGCAGACGATGGCAACTTCGGTGAGCGCCTGATAACCGTGCGCGACTCCAGGAGGCAGGTACAGCTGGTGATGGTCGAGCCCATCAAGGTGGACGCGAAGCTGCCGAAGGTACGTAGGAGAGTTCGGCCGGATGTCGATGACGACGTCTTCGACCGCCCCGTGCTCGCAGCGTACGATCTTCGACTCACCGCGACCGACCCGCACGTGCATGCCCCGCACGACGCCGAGCAGCGACTGCGACGCGTTGTGCTGCGGCCAATGCGTGGGTAGGCCTGCCGTGGCGAGCGATGCCTCGTCAAACGAGCGATGGAACCAACCACGATGGTCACGATGGACAACCGGGACGATGAGCCGAACGCCGTCGATCGAAGTGGGCAAGATCTCCATGACATCGCTCAGTCTACGGACGACCGGTTGTGGCGACGGGTGATCGACCTGTATCCGATCGCGCGCAGCCTCACCGGCGAGGGCGTGCGGGCCACGCTTGCTCGGATCAGCCGTGAGCTGCCGATCGAGGTTCACGAGGTCGCGACCGGCACCCACGTGCTCGACTGGACGATCCCCGATGAGTGGAACCTCCGCCGCGCAACGCTCACCGCTCCCGATGGCCGGGTCGTTGCCGATACCTCGACGCATCCGTTGCACGTGGTGGGTTACAGCGAACCGGTAGACGTGGAAATCGACCGCGAAACACTCGATGGTCACCTGTTCTCGCTACCCGATCGACCTGATGCGATCCCGTACCGCACCAGCTACTACAACCGCACCTGGGGTTTCTGCATCACCGATCACGCGCGAAAGGCGCTCGGCCCTGGCACCTATCACGCCACGATCGACGCCACGCTCGCACCCGGATCGCTCACCTACGGCGAAGTCGTGCTTCCTGGTACGTCGAACCGCGAGATCCTGTTGACCACGCACGTATGCCATCCGCACATGGCCAACGACAACGCGTCAGGCATCGCCGCGCTCACCGAGATCGGCCTTCGCCTCGCGGCCCGCGAACATCGTCGCCATACCGTGCGTTTGCTGTATCTACCGGGCTCTCTTGGCGCAATCGCATGGCTGGCGACACATCGCGATGTGGTGCCACGCATTGCGAACGGTCTCGTTCTCACCGGGCTCGGCAACCGCGGACCGTTGCACTACAAGTGCAGTCGGCGCGGTGATACGCAGGCCGACCGGGCGGCCATGATCATGCTCCGCGATCGCGGCGACGACCTTTCCACACAGATGCTCGAGTTCAGCCCGTACGGCTACGACGAGCGCCAGTTCTGCTCCCCCGGATTCGACCTCGCGGTCGGTCGACTCACGCGTGGCGTGCACGGCGAGTATCCCGAATATCACACATCGCTCGACGACCTCACCTTCGTCGACCCGACATCGATGAACGACGCGGTCAGCGCAATCGAAGCGTGGGTGGACATCATCGAACGCGACGCAACCTATGAGAACCTGGCACCGTTCGGCGAACCGCAACTTGGCCGGCGCGGCCTCTACCGCCAACTCGGTGGAGCCCTCGACGCGCGATCGGCGGAGATGGCCGTGCTCTGGGTACTGAACCAAGCCGACGGCACGAAGTCGTTGATCGACATCGCAACGCACTCCCGACTGACGTTTCAAGCGGTCGCCGACGCTGCCGACGCGCTCGTCGCCGCCAACTTGCTTGCACGTCGCTGACATGCGGGGCCATCCGGCTCATTGTTGGCCGACGACGCCTCCCGGTACCTTTTGATGGCGACCAGACACGAGCGACACGGAAGGTGAGCGCGGGCCTGTGGCAACGGTGACAATCCTTCTGCCGACCTACGAGCGACCGCGATACCTGGAGATCGCCATCGCATCGGCGTTGGCGCAGTCCTACGGCGACTTTGTGCTGAGCATCGGCGACAACGGCGCCAACCGCGATGCCGAGCACGTCGTGCGTAGCTTCGACGACTCGCGCATTCGCTACGTGCATCGACCCGAGAACCTCGGCGCGATGGGCAACTGGCTCGCGCTGCTGCGCGACGCGGACACGCCCCTTGTCGCCACGCTGCACGACGACGACGCCTGGCACGAGGACCTGCTCGCCAGCTTGGTACCGCCGATGGTGCAAGATCGCGAACTCGC